>JBDLPZ010000187.1:0-4410 GCA_039800825.1 Actinomycetota bacterium | reverse complement strand
GACCGCTTGCAGCAGCTCCTCGCTGGCCAACAGCCACGTGGCGGTTCGGTGACATTGTCACTGCGTACCGACATGCAGAAAGTGGCTTACGAAGCACTCGATGGTCGTCGCGGTGCGGTGGTCGCACTCGATCCAGCGACTGGTGAGATTCTCACGATGGTGGCTTCGCCGAGCTACGACCCGTCGCTCATCTCGCAGAACAAGCCGGCCGCAGTGCGTGCCGCGTACAACCAGCTTCTCGAAGATCCCAATCAACCGATGATGAATCGTCCGTTGACCCAGAGCCTTCCTCCGGGCTCAACCTTCAAGCTCGTCGTCGCGGCCGCAGCGCTCGAAAGCGGTCGTTTCACGGCCGACAGCATCTTGCCTGGACCCGCCGCACTCCAACTGCCCAACAGCACCAAGAAGCTTCACAACTGGCAGCTCGGTCCTTGCTCGAAGTCCGGCAAGCTCACACTGCGTCGCGCCCTCGAGGTCTCTTGCAATACCGCCTTCGCCTGGCTCGGCATGCAGCTCGGCGCCGACGCAATTGAGAAACAGGCCGAGGCATTTGGCTTCAACACCTCGTTTGAGATTCCGCTCGTGGCCGCCGCCAGCGTCTTCCCGGTGAGCCTGGATGAGGCACAGACCGCGATGTCCTCTATCGGACAGTTCGATGTTCGCGCGACTGCCTTGCAGATGGCTATGGTCACCGCGGCGATCACCAACCAGGGCAACTTGATGTACCCGCACCTCGTGCGCAATGTCCGCTCGAACGACCTCAGCATCATCGAGAGCACGACGCCAGAACTCGTGCGCTCAGCGATGAGCCCAGCCAACGCCGCCGTTCTCCTCGACATGATGCGCAGCGTCGTCACAAACGGCACGGCCTCGTCCGGACAAATTTCTGGCATCAAGGTCGGCGCAAAGACGGGCACGGCTGAGAGCGGCACGGACGCACTGCCACACGCCTGGTTCGTGGCGACAGGCGAGTACCAAGGCCGCAGCATCGTCGTGGCAGTCGTCGTCGAAAACGGCGGCGGCGAACAAGAAGTAAGTGGAAACAGGATTGCTGGACCGATCGCCGCTGCGGTGCTCGAGACGGCGTTCAAACAGGGGAACTAGTACGGGCAGAATAGCCCGGGGATGTAAGGAGTCAGGAATGACTGAAGTAGGTCGCACACTCGGCGATCGCTACCAGCTCGGTGATGTCATCGGCCATGGCGGCATGGCCGAAGTGCACAGCGGTACTGACCTGCGTCTTGGTCGATCGGTCGCCATCAAAGTGCTTCGCCCTGACTTGGCTCGCGATCCTGCATTCCTCAATCGCTTCCGTCGCGAAGCTCAGGCTGCTGCTGGTCTCAACCATCCCAACATCGTCGCTGTCTATGACACTGGCGAAGACCAGATGCAAACGAGTGTTGGTGTCGTCAACGTTCCGTGGATTGTTATGGAGCGCGTCGAAGGTGTCACTCTTCGACAGGTTCTCGGTTCCGGTCGCAAGATCACACCAGAGCGCGCACTCGACATTATTGATGGCGTTCTCGCTGCGCTCGATTACAGCCATCGCCACGGAATCGTCCACCGCGATATCAAACCAGCCAACGTGATGATCACGCAGAGCGGCAACATCAAGGTGATGGACTTCGGTATCGCTCGCGCGTTGTCCGATGCATCGGCCACGATGACCAACACCAATGCGGTGATGGGCACTGCTCAGTACCTTAGCCCTGAGCAAGCTCGCGGTGAAGTTGTCGATGCTCGCTCTGACATCTACTCAACCGGCTGCATGCTGTACGAACTGCTGACTGGTACGGCTCCGTTCGTCGGTGACTCACCTGTCGCTATCGCCTACCAGCATGTGTCTGCGACTCCGGTCGCGCCATCGAAGGCCAATCCTTCCGTTCCAGAATCTTTCGACACCCTCGTTCTCAACGCACTCGCGAAGTCGCCCGACGATCGCTACAACACTGCATCTGAGATGCGCTCTGACGTTGCGCGTCTGCTGCAGGGTGAAGCCACCACTGTCTTGCGTCGCACTGAAAGTGTCGATGCGACGCAGCGCATTCCGGTCGTGCCATCGACCGCAGGTCGCGGGCGTGCTCCACAGTCCACGCGCCCGAAGACAGGCGCCATGATCGGTGCCATCGCTGCAGTCGCTGCCGTCGTGATCGGTGCGATCTTCCTCGTCACAAAGCTCATCAACCCAAGCCAGGTCTCTCAGGTGACCGTTCCAAGCGTCAGCAATCTGACGATTGGTGAGGCGACCGTTGCGCTCCAGCGAGCGGGCCTCGTCGTCGGTGAGACGACGTATATCGAAGACAACGCCGTGCCCGCCAACACTGTCATGAGCCAAGATCCGCCGGCCGAGACGCAGGTCAACCGCGGCAGCGCAGTGCGACTTGTGCTCAGTAAAGGCAAGGGACAAGTCCAAGTCCCGATGCTTGAGAACTTCATTCTCGACGACGCGGCGACCGCACTCGAGGCCGTCAATCTCAGTCGCGGTCCGATCACGTACGAGGACAACAGCGACAAACCAGCTGGCACTGTCATCAGCAGTGACCCACCTGCAGGCACGTATGTTGATTCCGGCACCGCAATTGGTCTTGTGGTTTCGAGTGGCAAGTTCACTGTGCCGGATGTCGTCAACATGACTGAGACGGATGCACGCGATACGTTGCTCAACATGCAGTTCATGGTCGACGTCGTCTACGTCGTGGATGACACTGTCGCGCCAGGCACTGTGCTGACGCAGACGCCGAAGGCCGGCAAGGCCATGGCCGCGGGTACGACGATCACACTCGAAGTATCTGAATTGCCAGTGGATCCGACGGACACGTCGGGTAATCCAAACCCGTAAGAGGCTTAAGAAAGTTTGCCGACAACCGGCGCGAGGCCCGCTGACTTAGCGATCGCCTCGGTGTCGCCACAGGTCGCAAGCCATTCGGCAAGCATGCGGTGACCACCCTCAGTCAGCACTGACTCTGGGTGGAACTGCACGCCTTCGATGTTCTTCGTGCGATGACGAATGCCCATGACGACGTTTGATTCAGTCTGTGCGGTGACATCAAAATCAGCTGGCACGGTGTCGTTCTCGACTGCGAGTGAGTGATAGCGAGTCGCAGTGAATGGCTGCGGTAGCGCTGCCATCACCGATGCGCCTTGATGGAAAACCTGTGACGTTTTGCCGTGCAGAAGTTCTGGCGCCCGCGACACGACACCGCCGAAAGCTTCAGCGATTGCTTGGTGTCCGAGGCACACACCGAACAGCGGAATGTTGTGCTCGGCGCAGTAGTGCACCATCTCGATGCAGATGCCGGCCTCTGTCGGAGTGCCTGGGCCAGGTGAAAGTAGAACGCCATCAAAACCTTGTGCGAACTCAACACCGACCTCATCGTTTCGCTTCACCGTGACGTCAGCGCCGAGCTGCGCGAGGTACTGCACGATGTTGAAAACGAACGAGTCGTAGTTGTCGATAACAAGAATCTTGGAAGACACGAGGTTATTGTCCCTTATCTTTGTCGCGCGCTTTGGCGTGCTGCATCACGACGACGCCGGTGTACGGATGCATCACGACGTTGTGTCCGATCGTGACGTTGTACTGAAGACCATAGGTCTGAGCGAGATCTTTAAAGAAGCCGACGGTTTCGTCGCGATCGAGACTCGCCTGGAGCGACTTCGGGTCGCCGATCGCTTTGATGACGAACGGCGGCGAGAAGACGCGGCCGTTGACGAGGACGGTCGAGCCGACACACTTAACCGGGCTCGTGGAGATGATTCGCTCATCCATGACGCTGACCGATGTTGCGCCGCCGGCCCACATCGCGTTGATGACACCCTGAATGTCTTCCTGATGGACGAGCAGCCAGTTGGGGTCGATGTCCTCAGAGACTGTGCCTGCTTCGTGAGGAGCATCCGAGAGGGTGACGACCAGGCCCGTGCCGGCGTCTGTCGTGAGGCCAGCCTGAGCGCGAGCAGCGGCGATTTCGGCGCGAAGCTCACGGATCTCGGGCGAGCTGAACTCGAGAGCCAGCTCATCGATCTGCGCGCGAATTCGGGTCAGGATGGACTCTTGGCGGCGCACATCCTGAGCGCGCACGAGCACGAGTGCCTTGAGGTCCTGGGCTCGCTCAGCCCGAAGGTCGGTGCCGCGGGCAGTCTGGGCGCTGGTCACAAACACCATGCCTGCGAGCACCATCATGAGGATGGTGGTCGCTGCCACAGTCGGTTTCTTGCCCACAGTCACACGCTACCGACTTCTACGCTTAGGCTTCGCCCTGAATTGGAGGAACCATGCCTGACTCATCAAGCCGTAAGAAGAAGTCTTACCAGCCGATCCACGAGGTTTCACGCAAGCCGGTCAAGCTCGACAGCCCTCGTTGGCTCGCACCGACCATGGTGACCCTAATGGTCGTTGGCTTGCTCTACATC
>JBDLPZ010000186.1:0-5801 GCA_039800825.1 Actinomycetota bacterium | reverse complement strand
GGTGCTGTGGCAGACGTCGCTCAACACGACGTCGTAGGTGCCAGCCTTGGAGAAACTGGCCTGAATGGTGAGCGGCGCCGAACTCGTCACCCACTCGGCCGGCCCGACCGAGAATCCGCTCACAACAGGGGCGGGAGTTGCCGCCAGGGCAGGAGTCAGGAGGCTCATCGAGAGGGTGGCCGCGCCTACGACGGCACTGAACCGTCGACGAACTGCACGCATGAAAAGACCTCCAAAGGGCGGGGAAGAGCCCGACCCCCGATTCTGCCTCAGCAGCTCCTCAGACGCCTCGTTAAACCGCCGAAATGAGCAGTTTTAGGCGTGTGAGGTTTCTGTGAATTCGGTCTCGACCCCCTCTGCTCGAGGTGAGGGCCTCCGCTTTTATCAGGCAGAATTACGCCCCTACGGAAGGTTGAGGTGCATGGCTCGCAAGCATCGACTGGTCAAAGGTCTAGCGATCGTGACCCTAGTTGCGACTGCCTTGAGCGGAATTGCGCTCGGCGCGATCGCTGGTGCGGTCGGCAACATCACGACCAAAGACATCACCGACCAGCTCGGTGAAGACCGTCCAGACGCTTGGGCCTCTGAAGAGGGAGCCCCCATCAACATGGTTCTGATGGGCTCGGATACCCGCGAGGGTCAGGGCCGTGGATTCGGCGATGCCGCGGGCCAGCGCTCCGACACCACGATTTTGGTCCATATCTCTGGCGACCGTACCTGGGCGACTGCTGTCAGTATCCCCCGCGATACGACGACCGACATGCCAGATTGCATCAACGAAGACGGCTCCACCAACAAGGGCTGGACTGACAAGTTCAACGCCACCATGTCCCGCGCTGGCCCCGCTTGTGTAGTCAAGACACTCGAAGAGATCACCAACATCCGCATCGACCATTACATGGTCGTCAACTTCAAGGGCTTCCAGAACGTTGTCGATGCAGTCGGTGGTGTCAGCGTCTGTCTGACCGAGGCCGTGGATGACGAGAAGAGCCATCTGACTTTGCCTGCAGGCTGGTCGACCCTCGATGGCAAGACTGCGCTCGCATTCGTTCGTGCCCGCAAGACTCTCGGCGACGGCTCAGACATTTCTCGCATCCGCCGTCAGCAGGACTTCTTGGCCTCGCTCGCCCGCAAGGCCACAAGTGCAGGCGTGCTGCTCAATCCCAAGTCGGTTCTCGATTTGATCAATGCGATCGCTGGCTCGCTGACCACGGACCCTGAGCTCGGCACGGTCGATGGCATCAAGAACATCGCCATGAACCTTCAGGACCTCAAGCCGAGCAGCATCCGTTTCATCACGGCTCCGAACGGGCCGGACCCAGACAACACCGCGAACGTGAAACTCACCTCTGAAGCTCAGGAGCTGTGGGATGCATTGCGCGCTGACAAGCAATGGCCAACTCCTCCGGACAATGGTTTCGATGGCAAGCCTCTGACTGCTGATCCTGAAACCATCAAGATTGCAGTGCTCAATGGCACGACGACAGCTGGTCTCGCTGGGCAAAAGGCCGACCTGTTCGCAGCACTCGGCTACACGATCGCTAAGACTGACAACACCACCGAGTTCTTCGGCAGAGAAACGTCAGTGTGGGTGACTGCGAAGCGCAAGAACGAAGCGCGAACCGTCGCGGCTGCTCTCGGCATCAAGAAGATTCACGTCTTCAAGAAGCAAGCGAAGGACGACCCAAGCTTGGTCGTCGTCGTGGGCACGAAGTTCAGCGATCCGAAGGAACTCAAGATCAAGAAGGCTCCATCGTCTTCGCTCTACGGTCCAAAGGATGGCCGTGCTGCAGATGAGACTGATTGCTCACCAGCCTAAAGCTATGAGCTTCGTAAGTAATCCTTAAAGATCGCGAATTGCAGGGCTGGTGAGAAATCCCCAGCCCCAATTCATATGCATTGCAATCAGCACAAACGGCAAACGCATCACGACTGCAAACTTTTCGGTCTTCAACGCGCTCAGCGATACGAGCTTGATACCCGCGAGATACGACAGCGGCGCTGCAAATGCCCAGACGAGCCAGCTGTGTGACAGCAGTCCAACTGTGCCAAGCACTGTGCCGATGGTGAGCGCAAGAAGCGTCACTGGCGGCGCGAAATAGCGCAACGCACTCGCGCGCGAAACTGTCTCGGGGTGCATATGCATCACCCGACGACGCCACTGCCCGTACTGCAGATACTGCTTCGACAGCGTCTTGAGATCGCGACGAGGGCGGTAGGTGACTTTGAGTGCGGGGTTGAACCACACGAGCCCACCCGTGGCACGAATGCGGTGATTCATTTCCCAGTCCTGTGCGCGAGTCATCTTGGTGTCGTAGCCGCCGACGCGCTTGAGCGCACTCGAACGGAAGCACCCGAGGTAGACGGTCTCGGCTTCGCCTTCGACTCCGCCGACATGGAATGCCGCCGAGCCCACACCGAACTTGGACTTCATGGCCCATGCGACGGCGCGCTGAAAGTTTGTTTCGCCCTGGGCGTCCATAACGCCGCCGACGTTGTCGGCGCCAGTGCGGTTGAGAGTCTCGACAGCTGTGGCGACGTACTCCTCTGGAAGCATCGCATGGCCATCGCAGCGCACCACGATGTCGCCAGTCGCAGCCGCGAGCGCCGCGTTGAGCGCATCAGGGGTGCGGCCAGTCGGGTTAGCGACCGCAGTGACATTTGAAAACTCGGCCGCCAGCCCTTGGGCGATTTCGTCCGTGCGGTCGCGGCTTGGACCCACCGAGATCACGACGTCGAGCGGGCCGTCATATTTTTGAGCGCGAGCAGCTAGCACGACCTCGCGCAAGTGTCGCTCTTCGTTCAACACCGGGATGATGATCGTCACCGACGGAAATTGGCTGCTCATTGGGCCAAATCTAGCGTTCGCGGATTCGGGAGTACCCGCACTGCTCCGATAACCTGAGCCCACTCAAAGACAGGACGAGGATGAAACTTTCGGTTATCGGCACTGGCTACCTTGGAGCCGTCCATGCAGCTTGTATGGCTGAACTCGGCTTCGACGTCGTGGGCATCGATGTTGATGCAGACAAGATTGCCGCTCTACAGGCCGGCAAGGCCCCGTTCTTCGAGCCAGATTTTGAACCAATCCTGAGCCGCAATATTGAGGCCGGCCGATTGGTATTCACCACCGATTTCTCGACGATGGCTGACGCTGACGTGCACTTTGTGTGCGTGGGCACACCTCAGGCGGCTGGCAGCCTCGCCGCCGACACCCGTTACGTCGATTCGGCGATCGAAGAAGTTGCCAAGTACGCCAAGCCAGGCTCAATCGTCGCTGGCAAGTCGACTGTTCCAGTCGGCACGGCAGCGCGTCTGCAGGAAAAGCTCAACGAGCTCTCGACTCATGGCATCGAGCTTGCGTGGAATCCTGAGTTCCTACGCGAAGGCTTCGCGGTCGAAGACACCCTGCATCCAGACCGCGTCGTGATCGGCACCAATGGCCCATCCGCCGAAGCGCTGCTGCGCCAGGTCTACGCGTCCATGATTGCTGCGAACACTCCGTTCTTGGTCACCGACTACCCCACCGCTGAGCTCGTCAAAGTTTCGGCCAACGCGTTTCTCGCGACCAAGATTTCGTTTATCAACGCAATGGCCGAAGTCTGTGAAACCGTCGGTGGCGACGTGGTCGCGCTCGCTGATGCAATCGGTCACGATGTGCGCATCGGTCGCCGATTCCTCAATGCCGGCATCGGCTTCGGCGGTGGCTGCTTGCCTAAGGACATCCGCGCTTTCCAGGCCCGTGCTGCTGAGCTCGGTGTCGAAGAAGCGGTCGCGTTCTTGCGCGATATCGACGCAGTCAACATGCGTCGTCGAAGCCGAGTTGTTGAACTCGCAAACGAAATGCTCGGCGGCAGCGCCGGCAAGCGCATCGCTGTTCTCGGTGCTGCGTTCAAGCCAAACTCCGACGACGTGCGCGACTCTCCTGCTCTCGACATCGCCTCGACTCTCGCTGAGGGCGGAGCAGACGTCGTGATTTACGACCCAGAAGCAATGGCGAATGCGCTCAAGCGCTTCCCTTCGCTCAAGACTGCAGGTTCCATCGACGAAGCTCTCAATGGCGCAGATGCAGTCTTGCATCTCACGGAGTGGAAGGTCTTCCGCGATATCGATCCAGCGCACGCAAAGCAGCTCATGGCTGGCGACGTGATGATTGATGGTCGCAACGCCCTCGACCTTGTCGCATGGCGTGCGGCTGGCTTCGACTCTAAAGCGCTTGGGCGCCCATAAGTCTCGGCCACTCGATCGCTGGACAGCGATCCATGACTACCTGCAGCCCGTTGCTTCGCGCATGGGCTGCAGCTGTTTCATCAGCGATTTCCAACTGCAACCAGAGTGCGGGGAGCTTGAGGTCGACAGCCTCGTTCATCACTTGGCCGACCCGCTGCGATGCGACAAAACAATCAACGACATCTATCGTGATGCCGGCCTCGACGGCTTCGGTCAGCGACGTGTATGTCTTCTCGCCGAGCACATCGACTCCGCGTGGATGCACAGGCACGATTCGCTTGCCTTTGGACTGCAAGAACTGAGCGACTCGATACACGGCTTTGTCTGGGTCAGTACCTAGACCGACCACCGCGAACGTGTGCGCGTTCGACAGTAGGTCGATAACCAGTTCATCGGTTCCGTAGAGATCTGGATCGCGCATCACTAATCAATCCTGAATTCTGCGGCTAGTTAGTGAAGCCGGTTGCGCTGCGCTTGCGGCGCACAACTTCGCCCTTAGCGCGAGCCTGGGATTCGAGGTCTGCTTGATACGACAACATCTGTGCTGCCACGTTTTCATCGAAGGTGCTGATGATCCGCGCTGCGAGTAGTCCCGCATTCTTCGCGTTTCCGATGCCGACGGTAGCGACTGGCACTCCACCTGGCATTTGAACAATCGAGAGCAGTGAGTCCATGCCATCGAGCTGCGCGAGCGGCACTGGAACACCAATGACTGGCAGCGTCGTTACCGAAGCCAACATGCCTGGCAAGTGAGCAGCACCGCCTGCGCCAGCGATGATGACTTTGAGACCGCGCTCGCTAGCGCTCTTGCCGTAGTCGATCATCGCCTGAGGCATGCGATGTGCAGAGACGACGTCTGACTCATACGCGATGCCGAAGTCGTCGAGCACGCTTGCGGCCGCTTCCATGACGGGCCAGTCAGAATCGCTGCCCATAACAATGCCAACCAATGGGCTCAATGGCTTTTCGCTCATCGATTACTCCTCAATCGTTCCGGTCAGATACGCCGCTGCGTGACGGGCTCGACGCAATGCATCGTCGAGATCGTCAGAGACAACGTTGACATGCCCAATCTTGCGCCCTGGTCGCACTTCTTTGCCGTACATATGAATTTTGAGCCCTGGGTCGCGGGCCATGCAATGCTTAAATGCCGCATACATATCTGGGTATTCGCCACCGATGACATTGACCATCACGGTCCAGTTCTTCAGCAGGGCGGGTGAACCGAGCGGCAAGTCCAAGACTGCGCGTAGGTGATTTTCAAATTGGCTCGTCACTGCGCCGTCCATCGACCAGTGTCCGGAGTTATGCGGCCGCATCGCGAGTTCATTGACGTAGATTGCATCGCCAGTATCGAAAAGCTCGACGGCCAGCATGCCAGTCACTCCAAGCGCATCGGCGATTGTCATCGCGATCCGCTGCGCCTCTGCTGCACGGTCATCAGACAGATTCGGAGCCGGCGCGATTACTTCAGCGCACATGCCGGTGGTCTGCACCGTCTCCACGACTGGATACGCGACCATCTGGCCATGCGGGCTGCGAGCGACCTGCGCACTGAGCTCTCGCGTGAA
>JBDLPZ010000185.1:0-4832 GCA_039800825.1 Actinomycetota bacterium | reverse complement strand
CAGCTCGGCGTTTCGATTCTGCTTATCGAACACCACATCGACTTCGTCCGTCGTGTGTCAGAGCGAATCACCGTTCTCGATCGTGGTGCAAAGATCGCTGAAGGCACTCCTGATGAGGTTCTTTCTAACGAACAAGTCATCACCGCGTACCTCGGAACCGCACATAAGGCAGGCAAGTAATGAGCACTCCGATGTTGGAAATCAATGATCTTGCCGTTTCTTACGGCAAGATTGTGGCGGTCAAGAATGTTTCGATGACCATCAATGAGGGTGAAATCGTCACTCTTCTCGGCTCTAACGGTGCCGGCAAGAGCACGACCCTTCGCGCCATCTCTGGCCTATTGCATCCAAAGAGTGGTGACATCAAGTTCCAAGGTAAGTCGATTGTCGGCGTTCCTGGTCACGATGTTGTTGCCCTTGGTATCTGCCATTCGCCAGAAGGTCGACGCATCTTCCAGCGCATGACTGTCGATGAGAACTTGTCGCTCGGCGCTTTCCTTCGCAACGACGCATCAGAAATTGCTTCAGATCGCGACCACGTTCTGAGCCTGTTCCCGCGTCTACAGGAACGCATTAACCAGAAGGCTGGCACGATGTCCGGCGGCGAGCAGCAGATGCTCGCAGTTGCGCGCGCTTTGATGGGTCGTCCGAAGCTTCTGCTTCTTGATGAACCTTCGATGGGCTTGGCCCCGAATCTTGTGGAAGAGGTCTTCCAGAAGATCGTTGCGATCAACAAGGAGGGTGTGACTGTCTTGCTCGTCGAGCAGAACGCCAACCGCGCGCTCGAAATCGCACATCGCGGCTACGTCATCAAGACCGGCACCGTTGAGCTCTCTGGCAATGCTGCTGAACTCGCAACCAACCCTGAAGTTGAGAAGTTGTACCTCGCGTAATGGTCGGTCTCGGAACCGTTTTGAACATCATTGGCATCGCCGGAGGCGGTGCCATTGGTGCTATTGCAGGACATCGAATGCGCGAGGACTCGCGAGTTCTAACGACGGATCTGTTGGGTCTCGTTACAGGATTGAGCGCAGCACTCTCGGTGAAGGCCGTGCTCAGCGACAAGCTGAGTGCGGCGGTAGGAACGACCTGGCCTCTGTTCATTGTGCTCGCAGCCCTGTTGATTGGCGCGTCTATCGGCAGTCTTCTGCGCATTGAAGCAAGGCTCGAGCTTTTCGGCGAGACGCTCAAGAATCGGTTTGCAAAGGAGGACGGGGGATTCGTCGAAGGATTCCTATCGGCGTCTTTAATCTTCTGTATTGGACCGTTGGCGATTATGGGTGCGTTCGACGACGCGCTTGGTGTCGGAATCGACAAGCTCGTCCTCAAGACCGTGCTCGACTTCTTCGCTTCTATTGCCTTTGCCGCCAGCCTGGGATGGGGCGTTGCCGCCAGCGCGATCGCAGTCGGCATCTATCAGGGTGCGCTGACGGTTCTGGGGCTTGTGCTCGGCAGCATTTGGGACGCAGCTCAGATCGATGCGATGACCGCCGTCGGCGGCCTGCTACTCATGGCTATCTCGTTGAAGCTTCTGAACATCAAACACATCGCGATCGGCAATGTGCTACCTGCGCTGTTCGTTGCCCCCGTCATAGTTCAACTGATTGTGGCATTCAGCTGACTTGATTTACTTGCGATTGCGAATAGCGCAGGTCAGCCGTGAAACGCAAGTGAGCTCACCAGCATCATTCTTGATTTCGATGTTGTAGACAGCGATGGTGCCGCCGAGCTTCAGGGCCTTTGCTTCAGCGTGCACGTACCCCGAAGTTGCACTTGCGAGATGCGTGGCGCTGATGTCTACGCCGACTGCGTAGCGGCCAGGGCCGGCATGGATGTTGGCGGCCAAGCTGGCAATCGACTCTGCAAGTACCACGTTTGCACCGCCATGGAGAAGACCTAAAGGTTGGGTATTGCCCTCAACGCGCATCCGCGCGGTAACGCAGTCGGCAGTGGCGGTGAGGACCTCTAGGCCCATTGTGTCGGCTAGTGGGCCCATTCCACGCTCGCGTACGAACTCCATTGCATCTTTAGTCATAGGCAAACCCTAGGCTGCGCGCATGTCGTCAGCCACAAATGCCATGGGCCCAGACTCCAGGCTTCTTCTTGTCGATGGTCACTCACTGGCTTATCGCGCGTTCTACGCGCTGCCTGTCGAAAACTTCCTTTCGCCAGACGGACAACCTACTAACGCCATCCATGGCTTTGTTTCGATGCTGCTCCAAGTTGTTGAGGCTGAAAATCCGACCCACATTGCTGTTGCATTTGACGTCAGCCGCGACACCTTCCGGCGTGCGGAGTTCCCTGAATACAAGGCCAATCGAGCCAAGTCGCCACCTGAGTTTTCTCCTCAGGTTCCGATCATTCGCGAAGTGCTTGAGTCTTTCGGCATCGTCAATCTTGCGGTCGATGGCTTCGAGGCTGACGACATCATCGCGACGTTGGCCACTGCTGCTGCGACCCAGCAGGCGCAGGTCAGCATCTTGACCGGAGATCGTGACTCGATGCAGCTCGTTAATGAGTACATCACCGTCTTGTACCCGACTAAAGGTGTTCGAGATTTGGCGCGGATGACTCCAGACGCTGTCTTCGAGAAGTTCGGTGTGCGTCCAGACCAATATGCCGATCTTGCGGCGTTGCGCGGCGATAGCAGTGACAACCTTCCTAGCATCCCCGGCGTCGGCGACAAGACAGCAGCGACGTGGCTAAACACCTACGGAACGCTTTCGGCGTTGGTCGAGTCTGCCGCAGAAGTTCGTGGCAAGGTAGGCGAGAACTTGCGCGCCCACGTTTCGCAAGTTCTACTCAATCGTCGGCTCACTCAGCTTGTTCATGATGTGCCGCTGAATGCGTCTGTTGATGAGTTGCATCGGCATCTCGGTAACCGCGATCAGATCAACGAGGCTTTCGACAAGCTTGGATTTCGCCAGCTACGCAATCGTGCAATCGCTGCCTTTGTCGGCAGTGCTGAAGTTGCAGCAGACGAACCAGCTGCTGTTGCTCAGCGTTCGTTCTCGGAAGTGGCATGGAAGCCAGGGGAAGTGGCGGCGAGCCTGTCGACCATCCCTGGTGATAGCTGGTTTGCAGTAGCAGTCGCCGCTCCAGCGCTCGGCCAGTTGTCGTCGATCGCGTTCGCCTGGGGTTCGTCAGTTCTTCACATTTCCTTGGCTGACTGCACTCCTGCTGATCTGGAGGCGCTCACTGTCTTGTTAAGCGACCCGAGTCGCAAGGCAGTTGTGCATGGCGGCAAACAACTTGAGCATTGGCTTGTCGGACGTGACGCTGAGGGCTTAGCTATATCGGCGGATACAGAGTTGCTGTTGTACCTCTTGATGCCTGGTGTGCGTGGTCTTGACCTCGCGTCTTCAGTCGAACGCGTCCTGCACCGACCACTCGCAAAGTCAGAGCAGTCTGAAGGTTTGTTCGGTGCCTCCGTGAGCGATGTCGATCTGCATGCATCGGCAACATTGGAAATTTTCGAATCAATTTCTGATCAGCTCAGCGACGTCTTGGAGCTTCACGACTCACTTGAGCTTCCAACAATGCGTTTGCTAGCACGAATGGAATATGTAGGCATCGCGGTCAACGTTGCGTTTCTACGCGATCTTCTCCTTCGATTTGAATCAGATATGGCTGCAGCCGAAAAGCGGGCTCACGACATCGCCGGTCGAAGCTTCAATTTGGGCAGTCCCAAGCAGCTCCAAGAGGTTCTCTTCGATGAACGTGGTCTTCCTCGTACCAAGAAGAACAAGACTGGCTACACCACGGACGCGGAGGCATTGCAGTGGCTGTTTGAGGCCACGGGTGATCCAGTTGTGACCGAGCTTCTCCGCTGGCGAGAAGTTTCGAAACTCAAGCAGACGGTGGCGGGATTGATTCCGCTTGCGGACGCGAAGCAGCGTATTCACACCACTTTTGCCCAGACTGTCGCTGCGACTGGCCGCCTATCAAGTGTGGATCCAAACCTCCAGAACATCCCGGTGCGTACCGAAGAAGGTCGCATGATTCGCGCTGGCTTTGTGGCGGGCTCGGAATATGAGTGCTTGCTGACAGCCGACTACAGCCAGATCGAGATGCGCATCATGGCTCACTTGTCGGATGACGAAGGCTTGATTGCTGCGTTCAACTCTGGTGAGGACCTGCACACCACTGTCGGCTCGGCGGTTTTTGGTGTACAGCCGGAGGCTGTCACCCCAGATATGCGCCGTCGCATCAAGGCAATGTCCTACGGCTTGGCATATGGCTTGAGCTCGTACGGTCTTTCGCAGCAGCTCGGGATTGATCCCCGAGAGGCGACCAACCTGATGGATACTTACTTCGAGCGATTCGGTGGCGTCCAGCGCTACCTCAAATCGGTCGTGGCTGACGCAACCAAGAACGGCTACACGGAGACGATGTTCGGCCGTCGCCGCTACCTGCCAGATTTGACCTCGACGGTCCAGCAGGTTCGCGCTGCCGCGGAGCGAATGGCACTCAACGCCCCTATCCAGGGCAGCGCTGCCGACCTGATGAAGCGTGCGATGCTCGGAGTGCAGGAGGGTCTCGAGCGGGAGAACCTCAAGAGTCGGCTCTTGCTCCAGGTCCACGACGAACTCGTTCTCGAGGTCTGGCCGGGGGAGCGGGCGCAGGTCGAGGCAGTCGTTCGACAGGGAATGGCGGAGGCCGCGGACCTCAAAGTCCCTCTAGACGTTTCGGTCGGATTCGGTCCAAATTGGGATGCCGCGGCTCACTGAGCGGGCGCAGGATCTGCGAAGTTTGGGTGGTATTTCGCCCTAGTTGAGGTGCTCTAGACTTCGCGGGCACTTCATTGTGGGGGTCTCCAGACATGGTGAGAC
>JBDLPZ010000184.1:0-4529 GCA_039800825.1 Actinomycetota bacterium | reverse complement strand
AATTCCTCGGCGAGTGCGAATCCGATACCTCGGTTACCGCCCGTGATAAGTACGGTGCGTGCAGTCATGATTCTCCCAATAAGACGAAAAACACGTGACTCTCAGTCACTCTGCTCAGCTTAGTCTTAGGCTTAACCCGTGCCCTCGTCAGCCAAGGAGGTGATGCAATGCGCGATACGACTCAATCAGCCACGTCTCTTCCCCTCAACCCTGAAGAAGAGCGACGCCAACGTGTGATCAAGTACTCCATCACTATGTCTATCCGCGTACTGTGCATCGTGATGATGCTCTTTGTGCAAGGCTGGTGGCTCGTGGTTTTCGGTCTTGGTGCAGTTGTTCTGCCCTATTTCGCGATGTTGCTAGCCAACGTGAAATCAGCCCCGCGCGGGGCAGAAGCCAAGCGACCATCCCATTTCTTAGTTGCGACTAAGCGATCTGAGCGTAATAGCTAGTGTCAACCCACAGAGTGCGTCGGTTTCAACCGAGATGGATTGGGTACCTAGTAATCGCCCTCGTTTTTGCTACCGCCTGTGTTGTTCTCAGCAACTGGCAGTTTACGCGCCGCGCTGAGGCGGCGACCAAAGTACTGCTTGTTGAGACCAACTACGACGCACCAACACGGCCCGCGACGGAAGTTCTGACTAGCCTCGATCAATTTGATCGTTCGACTATGTGGCTCCCCGTAACGGCGGAGGGGCACTATCTGCCAGAGTTCGCGACCCTCGTGCGTAATCGCGTCATCAATAACGAAGCTGGTTTTGACAGCGTTGTACCCTTCCTCATGAACGACGGATCGGTAGTCGTTATCGATCGCGGATGGGTCCCAGCGTCTGGTGGGGATGAACCCGCGCACGCCGTCCCACTCCCCCTGACTTCTCAGACCACGATCACGCTGCGCCTGCGCGCTTCCGAGCCTCAAATCCAAGGGCAACAATCCACCGCGGTATCCATACCCACTCTCAATGTGGAGAGTTTATCCCAGCGATGGAACTTGCCGACCTATACCGCCCTCTACGGCGAGCTGGTCACTGAGACACCTGCAGTGGGGTCGTTTGGAACATTGGCAGTGATGCCAGAACTTACCGAGGGTAATCACCTGAGCTATGCACTCCAGTGGATAGCCTTCGCAGTCATGGGATTCGTTGGCTTGGGGTGGATCATCACTCGCGAGAGGCAGATAGCTCGCACAGGCGAACAGAGCAGGCGTCGCAAAACTCCGTCGCGCGATGAATCAGAGGAAGACTTGATTATCGAGTCACAGCTGGCTCCCTAAGCCAGCGAAATCAGGTCGAGGTATTCAGGATTCCAGATGTCCTCTTGACCTTCAGGCATGATGAGCACGCGTTCAGGGTTGAGCGCTTCGACAGCACCCTCATCGTGACTGACCAACACAACCGCACCCTTGTACTCCGCCAGCGCACCAAGAATTTCTCCGCGGCTGACCGGGTCAAGGTTGTTGGTCGGCTCGTCCAGCAGAAGCAGGTTGGCGCTACTGACCACAAGCATCGCCAGAGCGAGGCGCGTCTTTTCGCCACCAGAGAGAACGCCCGCTGGTTTCAAGACGTCATCACCGCTAAACAGGAACGAACCTAGGACTTTTCGCGCTTCAGTTTCGGTCAGGTGCTGAGACACCGAAACCATGTTCTCAAGCACCGAGCGCTTCACATCGAGGGTTTCGTGCTCTTGTGCGTAGTAGCCAATCTTGAGCCCATGGCCTGGTTCGAGCGTGCCAGTGTCCGGCTGGTCTACGCCACCGAGAATTCGCAACAACGTCGTTTTTCCGGCGCCGTTGAGCCCCAGAATGACTACTCGCGATCCGCGATCAATCGCAAGATCGACCGCCGTAAAGATTTCGAGCGAACCGTACGACTTTGAGAGATTACTCGCCATAAGCGGCGTCTTGCCGCACGGTGAAGGCTCGGGAAACCGCAGTTTGGCAACCTTCTCAGCGGCGCGAACATCATCGAGTCCGGCCAACAGGGTCGCCGCCCGCTTTGCCATTTGTTTCGCAGCGACAGCTCCGGATGCGCGCGCACCCATTTTGGCTGCCTGCTGCTGTAGCGTGCTGGCCTTTTGTTCAGCGTTGGCACGTTCGCGCTTACGGCGTTCTTCATCTGTCTCGCGTTGACGCAGATAGTGTTTCCAACCCATGTTGTAGATGTCAATGACCTGACGATTTGCGTCCAGGTAAAACACGCGATTAACGGTTTCCTCAACAAGGTCAACATCGTGACTGATGATGATCAGCCCTCCTTTGTATCCCTTGAGAAATTCCCGAAGCCATCCGACGCTGTCGGCGTCGAGGTGGTTCGTTGGCTCGTCGAGGAGCATCGTGTCGGCGCCCGAGAAGAGAATGCGCGCGAGTTCAATGCGCCGTCTCTGACCACCGGACAGAGTCTTGAGTGGCTGGTCTAAGATGCGGTCGGGCAGTTGCAGGTTGCTTGCGATTACAGCTGCCTCGGCTTCGGCCGCGTATCCGCCGAGTGCAAGAAAGCGATCGGACAAATCTCCATACTTTTTCATTCCGCGTTCGCTGGTGTTTTCATCCGACGATGCCATGTCGAGAGTGGCTTGGTGCATGTCGAGCGCGAGAGTTCCCAGACCACGCGCGTCCAAAATCCGTGTTCGCGCAAGCATCTCGGGATCGCCCGTACGTGGGTCTTGCGGCAGGTAGCCAATTTCTCCGCTGCGTTCAACTTTGCCGGCGGTCTGTTGCCCATCCCCGGCAAGCACCTTTGTCAGTGTGGTCTTTCCAGCACCATTGCGCCCGACCAGACCGATTTTGTCTCCGGCGTTGACACGAAAGGAAACCTCGCTCATCAGCGTGCGCGCACCAACGCGCAGTTCCAAGTCAGAAACAGAAATCACAGTCCAACAGCCTCGATAATCACTCATCGATGGAGTGCGACCGATGATACCTCTCTAGTATATTTTTGTTACGGCGGTGCTCTTATCGCCCCTGTCACACAAGGAGACTCGTGTCTACTGCAATCCTCGCCAAGCGTCCGGTTCTCGTTGACCGCCTCGGCGCAACCTCTGTCTTGACCAACGTGCTCTACGTTGCTGCCGGCGTCAGCCTGCTCGCACTTGCTGCCCAGGTGCAGATTCCCATGTGGCCTGTGCCGATCACGGGTCAAACGTTCGCAGTTCTCGCCGTAGGTGCCACCTTCGGAGTGTGGCGTGCACTGACGACAACTTCGGTTTATGTCATGCTCGCCGTTGCAGGACTCCCGATTCTCGCGGCACAACCCGACGGAGCGCACACCACAGGTCTTGCTGTGTTCAGCCTCCCCACTTTCGGTTACCTGATTGGTTTCGTTCTTGCGTCCGTTGTTCTCGGTTGGTTCGCAGAGCGCAAGTGGGAGCGCAAGTTCGTGAGCGCCCTCGTGTCGTTCATCATCGCTGAAGCCATCATCTACGCAGTTGGTCTTCCCTGGCTTTCGGTATGGCTCGGGGCACACTCGATTCCGAATGACGTCTCGGCCACCCTGTCGATGGGCTTCACTCCTTACCTCGTCGGTGACCTCATCAAGGCAGCACTCGCTGCCGGTCTGTTGCCTCTCTCGTGGAAGCTCCTCAACCTCAAGAAGTAGCTCTTCGTACGAGAATGGCCCCGCTCACAAGCGGGGCCATTCTCGTTAAGCCTTAGATACTGAATCCGAGGGCACGCATCATTTCGCGCCCATCGTCGGTGATGCGTTCTGGACCCCACGGCGGCATCCACACCCAGTTGATCCGAAACTTGTCAGCGTGGCCCTCAAGCGACTGAGCTGTCTGCTCTTCAATGACATCAGTCAGCGGGCAACCTGCGCTCGTCAGTGTCATATGAATGACAAGCGCATCATTGTCAACGTCCCAAGACAAGTCGTAAATTAGTCCCAGATCGACGATGTTGACCCCGAGTTCAGGGTCAACGACCTGCTTGAGTGCATCGATGATTTCGTTGTAGCGCTCGTCAGTCAGCGACTCGGTGTTCACTAGTTGGCGACCTCGAGGTAACGGTCGTAACCTTCCGCCTCGAGACGGTCGGCCAGTTCAGGACCGCCCTCTTCAGCGACGCGACCGTTGACGAAAACGTGCACAAAGTCAGGCTTGATGTAACGCAGGATGCGCGTGTAGTGCGTGATCAACAGGACACCCATGCCCGTCGAAGCCTGTGCACGATTGACACCCTCGGAAACAATTTTCAGCGCGTCAACGTCGAGACCGGAGTCGGTTTCGTCAAGAACGGCAAACTTTGGCTTGAGAAGTTCAAGCTGAAGGATTTCGTGGCGCTTCTTCTCGCCACCGCTGAAGCCTTCGTTTACGTTGCGCTCGGTGAAGCTCTTGTCCATCTTGAGCGCATCCATGGATTCGCGTACTTCCTTTACCCAACCGCGAAGTGCAGGAGCTTCGCCATCGATGGCAGTTTTTGCGGTGCGCAGGAAGTTGCTAACAGATACACCAGGGATCTCAACCGGATACTGCATTGCTAGGAACAGGCCTGCACGGGCACGCTCGTCCACGCTCATCTCAAGTACGTTCTCGCC
>JBDLPZ010000183.1:0-3941 GCA_039800825.1 Actinomycetota bacterium | reverse complement strand
TTCACTCTCCTTAGTGAGATGAGGCTGAGTCGCTGGTGTGCGAATCACTGGTGTGCGGGTAGCTGTCGCCGCGCCAGTCCTCTGGATCGAGGCCCAGGAGGAAGTCGACGAAGCTGCGGTTAGCCAGCACCCAGTTAGAGCGCTGCTTGCGCTGCATGGTGATGGCTTCAGCTGCGCTGAAACCCTCGCGAATGAGGATCAGTGCAGTGACGAGGCCGGAGCGGTTGATGCCGGCCTGGCAACGAACTAGTACTCGCTTGCCGCGCTTCCAGTCGGCGTGAGCGATCTTGACTAGATCGAAGAGCTGTTCGAGCGGGAAGTGCTCGACGTTGCTGTCGTAGAAGGCAAAGCGAAGTTCGCGTACGAACCAGTCGACTGGGTTTGCCCACTGGTAGAGAGTGACGACGGTGTCGAAATGGTCTGGCGTGATGACCATGTCGGTGCCGGCCTCGACTTCTCCGAGGGTGTCTGAGTCGTATGTGCCGCCCTGGTAGAGACCGTCGAGGATCTCGTTCCAGATCGGCCGCTCATGATCGAAGTCATGTGGCAGGGTCGGGTGGTACAAAGCATCAAGGTCGATGCCTGACGCGGCCAGCTTCTCGGCGTGGCTGCGGGCGCGGGTGTTGCTGGTGTTCGCGGTGTTCGTCTTGCTGGTCTTGCTGGTGTGGGCGTTATTGGCCATCTTCTTCATCTTCTTTCTGTGTCGCCCGGTCTTGCGTGTCCCCCGGTGCGGAGTAGTTGTTATGTGGTTGTGGTGGTGCGGGTAGATATTGAGTTGTGGACTTATCGCGGTAAAAGCACTGGTTTCGTGCCGTTTGGCGATTTATCGCAGATATTAAATTGAGGTACTGACATTTCCCGTTCCCCGGATCTGTCGGTGGGGTTTTGCTGGTGGAACTTGCACTTCTCCTCGGTGGTGAGCTGGCTCCGATCCCCCAACCGGAGACAGCCACATCACCCAAACAACGACGAAAGGAGTTGTGGCGGAAGTATGAACCCCCGTACTGACATTTCAGTCGCTCTTCTTGAAACTGCGTCGAAAAGTGCCATTTCGGAGATAGCGCGCTAATGTTATCACATGAGTCAAGACCCCAATTGGAGCTCAGCCTCCTACGCCTCCGATCTCGGCGACTTCCCTGGCGTGCATATGGCCGTTGATGTAGCCGTGATGACCGTCGGAGAGCCAGACGAAAAGGGGCGGCGCCATCTGATGACACTGCTCACCCGACGACCCGAGGGCTTCCAGGCTGGCACCTGGGTGCTGCCTGGTCGGTTCGTCAGATTTCGTGAGCGACTCAAGGATGCTGCGGTGATCTGCCTTAAGGAGAAGGCCGGCATCACTGGCTACTCCCCTCGGCAGATGATGGTGCTCGACAACCCAGACCGCGATCCAAGGGGCTGGACCATGTCTGTCGGGCACGTCGTGCCTGTGCCGTTCTATGTCGCGCTGAAAGCTGTGGGCGAGAGCCCGATGACGCGCGACCTCGCCGTCGTGACAGATCGTCGTATCGAGTTCAAGACCTCGCAGCAGTCATTGCCCATGGAACAGCAGCGAGTCATCAACTATGCAGTCGATTACCTGCGCACTCGCTACGCCAGCCGCCCAGATCCCAAAGGTTTCTTGGGCCCGGTCTTCACGCTTTCTGAACTGTATGAAGTTCATGCAGCGATTTTGGGTGAGGCGTATTGGTCGCGAGACGCCATGCGCCGCAACTTCGTGCCATTCCTCGAAGACACTGGCGAGTTAGCGAAAGGATCAGTCGGCAAGCCGGCTGCCCTTTATCGCCATCGTGCTCGCGACCCACTCACCACACCTCGTCGAGTGCAGCGACCGAGTAGCTCGCAGATTGCTCCTTGAGTCGGTTAGCTGAACTCGCTGAGCTGACCTGATTCCAAGAGCTTGCGACTCGCTTCGAGAACTTGTTCTGTTCTCTCGATGCAATCTTCTACGTCTTCGACGACGGCGGGTGCAACGCCTGCTTCGGGATACTCGGCGCTGTTTCGCATCTGACGAAAGCGCTGAAGATTTGAGAAAGCCTGGTGTCCCCGCGGGCCATTGAACTGGGCTTCGACTGCATCGAAAACGATAACGTGACCACCATCGTGAGTGGCGCGTAGACCTTGGTAAGCAAGCAATGCAGTACATGCTTTGCGCAATCCGCTGTAAGCGATTTGGTACGCCGCTACCGGATCGATGTCAGTGATGAGTTTCGCTGACTGGACATGCGACTGCGCTTCGGCGAGAAGTCGGAGTGCGTGATCGGGGTTGGGCGGCGCAAGAGCGAGGTCTCGTTTGTCGATGGCCGCTTGGATTTCGGCTTCCCCCACTGGCCAACGGCTCACGGCTACTCCCCTAGTTGATCGCGCAGGCTCGCAAGATTGGCATTGTCGTCAGCGACATACAAGACCATGTAGTCCTTCTTATGGACATCGGTGAGAAACGGGTCTGGGTTGAGCCAGGCGCTGACTGCGCGGATGGTTGTTTGCATCGGAATGGACAGCGCTTTTTCCGCTCGCATCTCGGCTTCGTAGAGAGCGTCGCGGTTTGGCTTGCCGAGTACTAGTACGTCGATGTCGGCAGGGTTGCGGTTGGTCTTGCCTTTGAAGCGCTCCACCCACGAGCCGAACAAGATGACGGCCTCGACGCCTGCGATGTCGCGGTATTCGGGAGCGATGACGGCTGGCGGGCCGAAGGTCGAGATGAGGATCTGACGGAACGACGTGAACAGCGGGTGGTGCTCGTTGGCTTTGAAGAGCAACGTGCGACCGACTGCACGACTCGCGACGAGACCCGCAGTCTCGGCACGCTGGCACTCGCGCCAAGCGGTCGGCTGCGAGGTGTCGCCGATCTGGGTGAGCTCGGCGACGGTGAACTCACGATGGGGCGAGGCGAGCAGCGCAGCCAGAATCCGGCCCTGGGTGTCAGAGCGGAAGAGAGGTGCGAGCGGGCTCGTCGCTGATTTCATAGATTGAATAATACTATTCAAAGCGCGAATTAGAGAAGCCCCGCCCTTGACATGCTAGGGACTTAAAATCGGCGAGTCGTCTACAGGGGGTTAACGTGCCAATCTGCCAACCAGAACATCCGCACTTCCATAACAGCGAAGGTGAACGGAAAGTCTGGCAAGCCCTCAAGGATGAGTTGCCCGACGGTGCGTATCTGCTGCACGGTTACCAAATCACTGATGACGACGGCGATCATGAGGCCGACTCGATTGTCGTGTGGCCGGGTGTTGGCATCGTGTTTATCGAAACCAAGGGTGGTCGCATCGCGATTAACCAACACGGCGAATGGACGACGACAAACAGCCGCGGCAAGACCTCAGTGATTCATCCTGCGCGACAAGCTAAGGAGACGATGTACGCGTTCGAGCAGTACGTCGAGAAGCACTGGTCTCAAGGCAGTCTGCGGATGATTTGGCTTGTCGCATTTCCGGATAGCGAGCTGACTAGCGACGTCCATACGCGCGAGCTCCCACGCAATCGCATGATCGACAAGTTCGAACTCGAAGATATCGCAGATGTGATTAAGCGTGAAGCCCGTGCGCAAGGCCTGCAGGCGCATGCCAGCCGCGAGGATTGTGACGCGTTCATCGCTGCGATTGAAGACCGTCGCGATCCGTCTGTACTGATGATCGAAGAATCGCTGGAACGGCAGCTCGCAGTCCGTGACCTCACTGAGAATCAAGCCGAGATTCTTGATTTCCTGTCGATGCAGAAGAGTTTCTTGGTGCTCGGTCCTGCGGGTAGTGGCAAGACATTTCTCGCGCTGAAGCAGGCTCAGCGTCTGTGTGAAGCTGGAAAGCGCGTTGCTTTGATTTGTTATTCGCAGGGTTTATCTCAATACCTCAAGCGCGAGACTGATACATGGCCTGTCGGTCAGCGCCCTGCGTTCGTCGGAACCTTCCACGGTCTTGGCTACCACTGGAATGTGAAGTCCG
>JBDLPZ010000182.1:0-3734 GCA_039800825.1 Actinomycetota bacterium | reverse complement strand
TAGAACCACCGGCGCGCACTGAGGAACTCATTGAGCTGACTCCCCGCGAGATTCAGGCACGAGTTCGCGCAGGTTCACCAGTCGAAGAGCTCGCCCGAATTTCTGGCTCCACTCACGAGCGCATCATGTCTTTCGCAGCACCCATCCTGATGGAGCGCCAACATGTTGCGCTTCGTGCTGGTCGCACAATCATTCGTCGCTCCAGCGGCGCCGGACCGCTATCGGATGTCATCGAAGCTCGGCTCGATCCGCACGGTGTTGTTCCTGCCGACATCGAGTGGGATTCATTCCGTCGTGAAGACGGCCGTTGGACTGTCATCGTTCGCTACCCATCCAAGGACGGAGAGCGGGAAGCGCACTGGCTTTTCGACGTCCGCAATAGCGCGCTCGTACCTGCCGATGACGAAGCGCGCTGGCTGGTCGGTGAAGTCCCTGCCAACCGCGGCAGCGTGAGCTCGCAGGCCGAAACTGTTGCCATGACTGCGCCTCACCTTGTCGCTCTTCCAACTCCCAAAGAACCTCATCTTCCTGAGATTCGCGAATCTCAGGTCATCAAACGCGAAGTACCACTGCAGTCAGTTCCGACTCAGGTGCCGCAGCCGACTCCAGCCCCCGCTGCTCCCCCTGTCGCAGTGACTCAAGTAGTGCGACTCGACGATATCCCTCCGGCAGTCGTCGAAACTGAAGACATTCAAGATGCACTCTTCGGCGGCGAGGACACCGACGCACCAGCGGATATCGAATCGAATTCTGGCGCCGAAGAACTTGATCACACTCGACCAATCCCTGTGGTGAACGAAGTGCACGAGTTCCGTCGACACACGCAGATTTTCGAGCGACCCACTGTCGCACCAGTGGGCCAAGATGCCCCAGCTCAGTCCGAAGATTTCGCTAACAGCTGGGCAGACGAACCTTCAACAGAGGAACCTGAAGTCGCCCCGCCAATCCGCGAAATCGCCTTCGACGAGCCTGTACATAACCCGCGTGAGACTGTTGTCGAAGTAAAGAAGAGTCGCGCACCGAGTTGGGACGAAATCCTGTTCGGTGGCGGAGATTCGAAGGACGACTCCTTCTAGGAATTACTCGCTTTGGCCAAACGGCAAAGCAACGTCTGCCGCAAAGTAGTCGCGCGACATACGCGAGGTCACTTGACGCATATGGTGTCGGCGGCAAAGAACCTCGTATGCCACGACATCGTCAGCGGTATCACCGACCACGACTTGCTCGCCTTCAACCACCATCTGGCCATTGACGATTCGCGCCTGGTGAGTGGCGCGTTCTCCACACCAGCACAAAGCCTCAACCTGCAAGACGTTGACGCGGTCTGCGAGCTCGATGAGGCGAGCGGAGCCCGGGAAAAGCAGCGTTCGAAAGTCGGTGAGAATGCCGAAAGTGAAGACATCAATCTCGAGACTGTCAACGACAGTTGCCAACTGATCAATCTGCTCACGCGTATAGAACTGCGCCTCGTCGCAAATAAGGAAATCGACGCGCTCGCCGTAGCCGACTCGTTCGAGAACTTCCGCGTGGAAATCAGTCGATGCTTCGACTTCGATCGCCGCGATTGCCATACCCAGTCGCGACGAGATCGTGCCACTACCGGCCCGATCACGGCTACTGAAAATTAAACCTTTGCGTCCACGAGACTCATGGTTATGCGCAGTTTGCAATGCCAAAGTTGACTTGCCGCTGTCCATCGTTCCGCAAAAGAAAACTAATTCCGCCACGTGCCTATCCTGCCAGTACCGCACATGGAATGAGCCGCTCGGTCTCGGTTCGGCCGCCGTGGTTGCCGGCAAGGTTCGAAACTCGTTCATCCACCGAGCGCGAAGCCAACACTGACTGGCCTAGAGAAACTGCAACTACGTCGCCGATTCGCGCTGCAACAAGCTCCTCGACGTCACCCAAAAGTTGCGTGGCGATGAACTCTTCCCGACTGAAGATCTCAGCTACATCGCTCAGCTGCTGCCACGAGCGAAGAAGCGACCCCTCGTAGCCCTGTTGAGCGAAAACATGGCGCATCCGAGGCTCACCAGTGATGAAGCGAACATCGCGCATCAAGCTTGGGCGATCTTCAATCCACAGTCGATCGGTGACATCGAGCATCCCGTGGTCCGCTGTGACGCAGAGCGACTGACCAGGGCGAAGTGCATCTTGGAGATTGTGCAGGAACGAGGCAACCGCCGTCATTTCTGCGCGCCATTCATCTGAGTCGACGCCGTGGACGTGGCCAACTTTGTCGAGATTGGGATAGTAGGCATAGATAAGTTGTTGAGAATTCTTGAGTGCTAACTGGATGGCGTCGAAAAGTTCATCGAGTGACTCCGCGCCGCTGTGCGCTCCGCCGCGAAGAACCGCCTTGGTCAACCCTGACGACGCATAAGCAGCTGGCCCGATACGCGTGACATTCAGACCAGCGCGAGTGGCAACCTCAAAATACGTCGGCTCGGGCTGAACGAGATTGGCGCTCGGTGAGTCCTGCCACTTCAGTGGTTGTAGAAATACATCGAGCTCGGGAATCAGAAACGTTGCCCCAACAAAGCCGTGGTGGCCCGGCAATAGACCCGTTCCAAAACTCGCGAGCGAGACTGGCGTGGTCGAGGGAAATGCTGATGCAATCGGCTGGAAATCCACTAGCCAGCCGACATCAATCCCCCACTCCTGAGCCTGACGGAGATTGATATGGCCCATTCCGTCAATCAGCACCACTACGACCGCTTCAGAATTGGGAATCGCGATTGAGCGCTGGGCACTCGAATGCATTAGAGCGTCGAGCGCGCTGGGCAAAACTTGAGAGATATCCGCCATCAGCGGCGCTGCATCGACGTGACTTCAGAGAGCATGGCCGCAAATTCCCATGCCTGCGCGACTCGGTCCGCGCCGTCTGCAGCAAGCGACACGCGAATCTGAAGATCGTCGTTTACTGACGTTCCTGTGAAACCATGCTGTGCTTCACAGTTCGGGTCATCGCACGAGGCTGGTCCAACATCAATGCGACTGACAGACCCCCAACCAATCGTGATAACGACTTCTTGGGTGACACTGTCTGGTGAGCCGTACTTTTCGGGCGCGCTGATAACTCGCTGAACGACTACCGATGCGATTGAGTTGAGCTGGACTGCCTCGGTGGACGTGACCGCGCCAGCGTATGGCCGAGCTGAGTCCGGGCCGTGCTCGTCGGTATGGCTAACGATTAAACGATGAGCTGTGAGAGCAACAACGGTCATATGTCTGTGCAACTGATCGTGATCGAAAGTCGTTTCGTGCTGTAACACGAAGGCCTTGGTTTCTTCGCCGGCCAAAGCGACCTTGATGGCATCGTTGACGAGTGCTGGGTAATAGCCCGTCGTCGTAATCGCTTGTTCTAGCTGCTGCAGTCGACTCACGGGCGGATTCTCTCAGTTGAACGCATCAAGACTCACGGCCATGTGCATAACTCCGCCATCTACAGATTTCTCGGTGACGGTTCCGAACACTTCAAAGAGTCTGCGCATGCCTCTGTTCTGCGGTAGTAATTCTGCAAAGAAGGTCGAAATCCCGTGTGACGTTGCCTGTTCAGCGAGCAGCGAGAAGAGCACTGAGCCCAGCCCCTGATGTTGGTAATCGTCTGAAATGACAAACGCAACCTCGGCCGAAGAATCCTCAGCGCGATCCCAGCGTCCGACGCCAATGATCCGATCATCCAAAACGGCTACGTAAGCCTCGCGATCAACGTGGTCAACATGCGTAAATCG
>JBDLPZ010000181.1:0-5699 GCA_039800825.1 Actinomycetota bacterium | reverse complement strand
CTTCTCAAAGTCAGTTGCGTGCGTCGCCATTTTTTCGTGAATGGATTCGCGCTGGTTCTGCAGTTTCGTGATCTGTCGCTCGAGGCGATTGAGTTCTTTCTTGATGTCGCGTTCTTCCGCGGCCGAAACTTTGGTTTCCCACGCAGCGCTCGATGCCACCGTCGCGGTCGTGGCACCTGGAGCAGACTGTGACATCGCTTTACGCATTTCGAGATACTGATCAATCCCACGCGGCAAGTCGCGAATCTGTCCATCGCCGAGCAATCCAACAAAGTTGTCGCAGGTGCGCTCAAGGAAGTAGCGGTCGTGCGAGACGACGAGCAGAGTTCCACCAAACGAATCCAACAAGTCTTCAAGCGCTGCGAGAGTCTCAACATCGAAATCGTTGGTCGGCTCATCAAGCATCAAGACGTTTGGCTCTGTCATCAACAATCGAGTGAGCTGAAGACGTCGACGTTCGCCACCGCTCAAGTCGCCGACTGGCGTCCACTGTGCATCGGCGCCGAAGCCGAGCCGCTCACACAATTGGGATGCAGATAGCTCGCGACCTTTGCCGAGTTCCACTCGTCGTGCGACGTGCTCAACAGCTTCAAGCACTCGCCATTGCGGATTGAGTTCCTCAAGATGCTGCGAAAGGAAGGCGAATTTAACTGTGGATCCGACGACGAGCTTGCCAGCAGTGAGTGGTAGCTGTTCATTCAGAACGCGCATCAGCGTCGTCTTACCGGCGCCGTTCATACCGACAATTGCAATGCGATCACCCGGACCGACATTCCAGGAGACTCGCGACAGCAACTTCTTGCCACCAAGCTCAATGTCAGCGTCATGAAGTTCGCAGACTGTCTTGCCGAGTCGTGCGTTGGCGAATGCGAGGAGCTCGGTGTCATCGCGTGGAGGTGGCTCGTTTGCAATCAGTTCGTTGGCCGCATCAATGCGGAACTTGGGTTTGCTCGTACGCGCAGGTGCACCACGACGCAACCATGCGAGTTCTTTGCGTAACAAATTGTTGCGACGCGCTTCCATTGCGCTGGCTTGGCGCAGACGTTCAGCTTTGGCGAGGACGAACGCCGAATAGCCGCCGTCGTACTCCTCGACTTTGCCGTCGACGACTTCCCAGGTGCGATCCGAAACTTCGTCGAGGAACCAACGATCGTGTGTCACGACGACCAGCGCGTAATTGCGCTTGGCCTTGAGGTAAGCGGCGAGCCATGCGACAGCTTCAACATCGAGGTGGTTGGTTGGTTCGTCGAGAAGCAACACATCGACTGGTTCAATCAAGAGTCGCGCCAGAGCGACGCGACGGCGCTCGCCACCAGACAGAGGTCCAATACGTCGGTCCATGACCGTTTCGTCGAAACCGCCGAAGAGCCCGGTGAACACATCGCGTACATCCGACAGCGTCGCCCACTCATGGTCGGCTTGCTCGCCGAGCACGAACTGGCGGACGGTCAGGTTGGGATCCATCGAGTCGACCTGCGTCAGCACCCCGACATGACAATTGTTGCTGTGGGACACGCGACCGCTGTGTGGCTGCTCGGTGCCGGCCATGATGCGCATCAGCGTGGTCTTGCCGCCCCCGTTGCGTCCGACGATGCCGATGCGGTCCCCGAGGTTCACGCCGAGCGAAATGCCGTCGAGAACAAAACCCTTGCCGTAGTCCACGGACACGGCTTCAAGGTTGAGCAAGTTTCTCGGTGCCACATTTGCCTCTCGGTCGAGGGCGAATTGTCGCAGGTGGCTGAGGTAGTCTCGCCTGCGACAAAGAAGTCAGGAGTGCACAGTGTCTATCAGCAGCCCAACCGGTCTCTTAATCAACGGCGAATGGGTCGTTGGCGCCTCTCAGATGGATGTTTTCGATCCAGCGACCGGCCAAAGCCTCGCGAAGGTGGGCGACGCCACGATGGACGAGGCACTCGCTGCCGTCGGTGCTGCCGATGAGGCATTCAAGACCTGGTCGCAGACCCCTCCTCGTGTGCGTGCCGAAGTCTTGCGCCGCGCATGGGAAATCATGACTGCTGAGCTTGAAGATTGTGCGCGACTCATTTCGCTCGAGAACGGCAAGGCGTGGCGAGATGCCATGGCTGAGGCCACATACGCAGCGGAGTTCTTCCGTTGGTTCTCTGAAGAGACAGTGCGCGTGCCAGGCGACTTCCGTATGGCACCTAATGGCGACAAGACGATCATTGTCGATCATCGCCCAATCGGACCAGCTCTCCTGATCACTCCATGGAACTTCCCAGCCGCTATGGCGACTCGCAAGATTGGTCCAGCTCTTGCGGCCGGTTGCACCGTGGTCCTGAAGCCGCCTGCCGAGACGCCACTCACCGCTTTATGGGTTGCTGATGTCGTTCAGCGTGCAGGGGCTCCGAAGGGCGTCGTCAACGTCATCACCACTCATCGTTCAGGCGAAATCGTTTCGGCAATGATGGCAGATCCGCGCATCGCGACTCTGTCGTTCACTGGCTCTACGTTTGTCGGCAAGATGCTGCTTCATCAGGCAGCCGATCGTGCGCTCCGCGCATCAATGGAACTCGGTGGCAATGCTCCATTCCTCGTTCTCGAAGGCGCTGACGTCGACAAGGCAGTCGCTGGAGCGATGATCGCAAAGATGCGCAATGGTGGTGCTGCGTGCACCGCTGCTAACCGCTTCTATGTCCACGCTTCGCTCGCTGATGAGTTCGCACAGAAGTTTGGCGCCGCACTTGGAGCATTGAAGGTGGGCCCTGGCATTGATCAGACCAACGATCTTGGTGCGATGGTCAGCGGCAAGGAAGCCAAGAAGATTCTTGATCTAGTCGAACAGGCAGCGGCCGCTGGGGGCGAAGTGATCACCACGTCGACCGCCCCCTCGAATGGCGCGTTCGTTGCACCACTCATCGTGCGCGGCATCGAGCATGGATCAGTGTTGACTCGCGAAGAAGTTTTCGGACCAGTCGCTCCCATCGTGACGTTCGAAAACCAAGAGGACGCGATCCGCATGGCCAACGACACCGAGTACGGCTTGATTTCTTATGTGTTCGCAAAGGATGCCGGCGTCGGTATCCAGGTGGCTCGTCGCATGGAGTCGGGCATGGTCGCTATTAACCGTGGCGTCGCCTCAGACCCAGCAGCACCGTTTGGTGGCATGAAGGAATCCGGTCTCGGTCGCGAGGGTGGCTTTGATGGCATCCACGAGTTCCTCGAGAAGCAGTACTTCGCCGTCGATCTCTAAATCGGGCCAGCATCGGCGCACGGGTACTCTGCGCGCGTGACTCAGCCGTACTTTGAGATTGATAAGCGCATCGCCGAAACATCTGGTGGCGATGGGCTTCAAGGTCGCGTCGGGGTTATTCACACGCCTCACGGTGATATTCAGACGCCTGCGTTCATTCCTGTCGGTACCAAAGCGACCGTGAAGTCAGTCGTGCCTGAAGCTATGGGGGAGATGGGCTCTCAAGCGCTTCTCGCTAATGCTTATCACCTCTACCTGCAGCCAGGCCCGGACATTGTTGATGAGGCCGGCGGCGTCGGCGCGTTCATGAATTGGGCGGGTCCGACGTTCACTGACTCTGGTGGCTTCCAAGTGCTCTCGCTGGGCGTGGGTTTTAAGAAAGTCCTCGCCATGGAGACGGTGACGGTTCAGTCAGATGACGTCATTGCTGACGGCAAAGACCGCCTCGCTCATGTCGACGATGACGGAGTCACCTTCAAGTCGCATCTCGATGGCTCGCTGCATCGCTTCACACCCGAAGTGTCGATGCAGGTGCAGCACCAGATTGGCGCTGACATCATCTTCGCTTTCGACGAGTGCACGACGCTGCTCAACACCCGTCGCTACCAGGAGATCGCTCTTGATCGCACTCTCGCGTGGGCGCACCGCTGCATTGCGGAACATAAGCGCCTGACCGAAGTGCGCTCGCACCGTCCGTATCAGTCACTCTTCGGCGTCATCCAAGGTGCGCAGTACGAAGACTTGCGCCGCCAGGCCTCACGCGATCTCGGTGCCCTCGACTTCGATGGCTTTGGACTCGGCGGCGCTCTCGACAAAGCCAACCTAGGAACCATCGTTGGCTGGATGACCGAAGAGCTTCCGGAAATGAAGCCGCGCCATTTGCTCGGCATCGGTGAACCCGACGATCTATTCGTTGGCGTGGAGAACGGCGCTGACACTTTCGACTGCGTCGCACCAGCTCGCGTGGCGCGTAACGCCTCGGCATACGGCCTCGATGGTCGCTACAACGTCGTCAGCGCTGCCAATCGCCGCGCGTTTGAACCATTGGATGCGGACTGTGACTGCTACACCTGCCAGCACTACACCAAGGCCTACATCCACCACCTGTTCAAGGCAAAAGAAATGCTAGGCTCAACTCTGCTGACGATTCACAACGAACATTTCATCGTCAATCTGGTCGCGAAAATGCGCCAGTTGATTATCGATGGTGACTACTGGGCATTCAAAGCAGAATTTATGGGTCGCTATTACGCCAAGCGTGGCTGAAGCTGGTTAAGCCTCAGCGGCCGCATCAGCGGTTTGGTAGCTCGGTTCGTTGCGTTTGACCCACGCGATCGTTGGGTACGTAATAGGAAGCAGTACGACTTCGAGAAGCGTCTTATAGACGTAACCGGTGATGACGTAGTTGAGGAAGTCGGCACCAGTGATGATGCCGTAGAAAGCGATCGTGCAGAACACGACGGTGTCTGCCAACTCGCCAACCACGGTAGAACCGATCAGACGTGCCCACAGGTGACGCTCATTGGTGCGCTGCTTAATCCAGACGAGCACGTATGAGTTCAGCAGCTGTCCGATGAGGAAGCCGCAGACGCTTGCGAGAACGATGCGCGGAACGAAGCCCAGGATTGCTTCGAACGCGGCCTGGTTTTCCCAACCCGCGGCTGGCGGTGAAAGTTGCACGAGGTAGAAAGTCAAAGATGCCAGTGCGGCCATCGCGAATCCCAAGACGATGGCGCGGCGCGCGGCCTTCCAGCCGTAGACCTCGCTCATCACATCGCCGATGACGTAGACCAGTGGGAAAAGGAAAGCTCCACCATCGGTAATGATCGGGCCGAAAGAAATGAGCTTGGTAGCGCCAATGTTGGAAATCAACAAGATGCCCACAAACATCGCCACGACGAACGGGTAGAGGCTGTGGATTTCGGCAGCAAACTTGGCTTTGCGCGCGCTGGCTTCAGTCATGATGAACTTTCGGTGGAACTAGAGAACTTTTGACTTGGTGTCCGCATCGAGCGAATTGAGGATTTTGTTGGAGATGCTGCCGAGTGCTTTGAACTCATCGACAGTGAGTACGTCGACGAGGTGTTGCCGCACGCTGTCGACATGGCATGGAGCTGCAGAGACGAGCTTTTCCCAACCGGCGTCAGTCATCTCTGCGAAATATCCGCGCTTGTCATCAGAGCACACTCGGCGAGTGACGTAGCCGGCGTCGACCATGCGGTCGATTTGGTGAGTCAGGCGGCTGCGGCTCGAGAGAGTCTTGTCCGCGAGTTCGCTCATGCGCATCGAACGACCGTCGGCTTCGGAAAGGCGAACGAGAATCTCATAGTCAGACATCGTCAGGCCGTGCTCAGCTTGAAGTTCGCGGCTGAACTGGTCAGGCAACAGCGAGATTACCGAGAGAAAGGCACGCCAATCGACCTGCTGGTCGCCTGATAGCCATTTCGTCATGGTTGAAGTCTAAATCATTAAACGTTCAACCACTGCC
>JBDLPZ010000180.1:0-3011 GCA_039800825.1 Actinomycetota bacterium | reverse complement strand
CGGTGCTTCACGTGTACGCGCAGTTCCGGGTCTGCGCTAAGAGATTCGGCCAGCTTGATCGCCATAGCGACCGAGCGGTGCTTGCCGCCAGTGCAACCCACTGCGATGGTTGCGTAACGCTTGTTTTCGGCGACGTAGCCTGCCAGCACAGGCGTCAGGGTCGCTAGGTAATTGGGCAGGAACTCCTGCGCATTTGGCTGCGAGAGTACGAAGTCGGACACCTGCTGGTCCTTGCCGGTGAAGGGTCGCAGAGCCTCATTCCAGAACGGGTTCGGCAGAAAGCGCATGTCGGCCACCATGTCGGCGTCAGCCGGCAGCCCGTACTTGAAGCCAAAGCTCATTACCGTCACCGTGAGCTTGCCGCTCTGTTCGAGCGAGAAACCGTCTGCGATGCGAGTGGAAAGCTGGTGAATGTTTAGGTCTGAGGTGTCAATTAGGACGTCCGCCTGGCCGCGAACGGCTAGTAGACGCGAACGTTCATCGGTGATTCCATCCAGGATCGTGCCGTTGCCTTGAAGTGGGTGTGGGCGCCGCACCTGTTCGAATCGTTTGACGAGCGCCGCGTCGTTGGCTTCAAGAAAGAGCACGCGCAGGTTGACGTTGCGGGCACGCAAATCGGCCGTGTAGTCGCTGAGTGCCGAAAAGAATTCGCCGCCGCGCACGTCGATGATTACGGCCAGGCGCGGGATTGGAGACTTCGCAAGCGTCAGTAGGTCGGCAATTGGTTCGAGCATCTGCGGCGGCAGGTTGTCGACTACGTACCAGCCGAGGTCCTCCAGAGCGTTGCCAACGGTTGATCGACCCGCTCCCGACATTCCTGTCACGAGTAGCAGTTCGGGGGCTGTTACCTGCCTCGAGTTCATTGCTACCTGCTCCCCTGCCGCTACGGCGTGTCGCCACTATTTACGCGGATTTACAGAGTCTAGCCAATGTGCGACACGCCGAGAGCAAAATTGCGAAAAAGGTTAGTCTTTTGCGACTTCTTCGAAGATCTGCTGAGCGAGTACCGGGCCTATGCCAGAGATCGAACCAATCTCATCCGCCGACGCCAACTTGAGGCGCTTCACCGAGCCGAAGTGACGCAAGAGAGCGGCAACGCGCTTCTCTCCGAGCCCAGGAATCTCTGTCAGGCGCGTCTGAAGCGATGCCTTGCGCTTATTCCTTTGGAACGTGATGGCAAAGCGGTGTGCCTCGTCGCGGATGCGCTGAATGAGGAATAGTTCATCGGTAGCTCGAGGCAAGATAACGGGATACTCCTCCCCGGGCTTCCAAAGCTCCTCGAGCCGCTTTGCTATGCCCACGACCGCGATGTCGTCAATGCCCGAATCGCGCAAAGCACGAGCTGCCGCGTTCACCTGTGGTTGACCGCCATCGACCACTAGCAGGTTTGGTCGGTATGAAAACTTCTCGATGTTTCCCTCTTCGTCTCGGGCTGAGCGATCGACGGACAAATACTTCAGCCGGCGCATAAGCACCTGGTAGATGGAGTCTGTGTCGTCCATCGCATGCTCGATTGAGAACCTGCGGTACTGATCCTTTTTTGCGAGTCCATCCTCAAAAACCACCATCGAAGCAACTATGTTGGTGCCGCCAAGGTGACTAACGTCGAAACATTCGATACGAAGAGGGGCATCGGCAAGTCCGATGGCCTTCTGAAGCCCCTCGAGCGCGCCAGCTCGAGCCGTGAAGTCTGCGGTGCGACGTGTTTTGTAGAGCAATAGCGCGTGCCTGGCATTCGTGGTGGCCGTGTCAGCGAGGGCCTTCTTGTCGCCACGCTGGGCGAGGCGCACGGTCACCTTTCCGCCGCGAGCCTGCGTTAGCCAAGTTTCCATGGCCATGTGATCAGCCGGCAGGACCGGCACCAGGATCTCTTTCGGTACTTCCGCCTTATCTCTAGCCTCAGCGTACGCATGCTGGAGGACGTATTCGATGAGTTCGTCTGGAGTGCGCTCGAGCTCCTTGTCGACAACCCATCCGCGCACACCACGAATTCGCCCGCCGCGCACTATGAACATCGCCACGGCTGCAGCTAGGTCGTCTTGCTCGATACCAAATAGGTCGGCGTCTGTTTGATCGCTGAAAACGACGGCGCTCTTTTCAAGAACCGTCTCGAGCGCCTGCACATCGTCGCGCAATCGCGCCGCGAGCTCGTAGTTTTGTTCTAGGGATGCCGCCAACATACGTTCACGTAGCGCCTTTATGTGCTTGGTGTCGTTGCCTGCCATGAAGTCCGAAAGCCGCTTGGCGATGTCCTTGTGCTCAGCGTCGGTTACTCGACCCACACAGGGTGCCGCACACTTGCCGATGTCCGCCAATAGGCATGGACGACCGGCCTGCTTCGCCCGGTTGTAGACGCCGGCAGAGCAGGTTCGCACCGGGTAAACCTTGATGAGGGCGTCAAGAGTCTCGCGCACAGCCCAGGCCTGCGTGTACGGACCGAAGTACTTGACGCCCGAAGATTCTCTGGTTCGCGTCAAAAAGGCGCGAGGAACCCTATCGCCGAGCGAGATGGCGAGGTACGGGTAGCTCTTGTCGTCTTTGAAGACCACGTTGAATGGTGGATCGAACTGCTTGATCCAAGTGAATTCGAGCTGTAGCGCTTCGAACTCGCTGTTGACAATGGTCCACTGCAGATCGGCGGCACTCGTGACCATTCTGCGCGTACGCGCGTGCAGTGTGTCTAATGGCGCGAAGTAACTCTGCAGCCTCGCGCGTAGGTTCTTGGCCTTACCCACATAGAGAACACGGCCATTTGCATCGAGCCAGCGATAGACGCCCGGGTTGGTGGGAATCTCGCTCGTCTTCGGTCGAAAACTGAGCTCGTTAGCCATTGGCTAGGCCTTTAGCATTTCGGCCAGGAAGCTCCCCGTGAAACTCGCCTCGTTCTTGGCGATCTGCTCCGGCGTGCCCTCTGCGATTACGTTGCCTCCGCGCGAACCGCCCTCTGGACCCATGTCAATTACCCAGTCGGCGCATTTGATGACGTCTAGGTTGTGCTCAATCACAAGTAC
>JBDLPZ010000179.1:0-4056 GCA_039800825.1 Actinomycetota bacterium | reverse complement strand
TTCTTCAGAGCAGCGGAAGGGACCTAGTTCGTGGCCACCGGTTAAAGGACAAGACCGAAAGAATGGGACATCAGACACGCACGACAGTCGCGCGGAATGCGCGAACTGCCTCGATCAGAGTATCCGTGGGTGCTTGAGTCTCTCCGAAAAAGAACGCATCAAAGAAGTCGGCAGGCACGGTCGTAATCGTCTCAGTGCCGAAAAAATCGCCTGCATCGATGAACAGTTCGTCAGCAACGGCGACGTTCCGCAACGCGCGCTTTTTCATGCTCTTACCTCCATGAATGGAGTGTGCGTGATGCACTTGGACGCGTCAATATCGCTGTCCACAGGTGCTAAATCCGGCGCTGCCACGCGCCTGGTTCTTCAAGCAACGGCTTGATTGCTGTCGGCAATTCGCCCGCAAGAATGTCGTGGAGTGTGACGTTCTCGAGCACGTTGCGAAGTGCTGCACGCGTTGCGACCCACACATCTTTTAGATGCTCAGCCGAGTCGACGTACTCGACTTCTTCTGGTCGCTCACCGCGCACCGCAGCGAGCGGGCCATCGAGTGCGCGCACGACTTTGGCGACAGTGATCTCAGATGGTGAGTGCGCCAGTCGATAGCCGCCTTCGGCTCCGCGCTGCGAAATGATGATGCCAGCTGTGCGAAGAGTTCCGAGGATTCCTTCGAGAAATTTGATCGGAAGACCTTGCCCGCGAGCAATCTCATCGGCCTTCACAAGACGCTTGGGGTCCTGTTCGTAGGCGCCGGCGATATGCAGCAGGGCGCGCATGCCGTAATCGACGCGGGCGGAGATGTTCACAGGGCGATTAAACAGGAATCTCGAGTATCTCCACCACAGTCGCCGACAAACCCTGCTTTGTAGCAAAACGACGTTTTGGCGATACCACCCGTCAGAAAATGCCTGCTGTGTACGCGCATACGGTGGTTTTCGCCGTTCTCGCGTACACGTGTGGGGTGCACCGGCCCCAAAGCCAGCACACCCCACACTTACTGCGGACTACCTGCCTAGTCCACGATTGCGTAGCACCCGACGGCGAATTGGGGAGAATGCCAATCGCTCGACGGTGATACCCGTAATGAGAATCAAGATGATCGTGCCTATCACCAGCGACATATCGCCGAGTTCGCGGCCGGTCTGCAGGAGCTGCCCGAGGCCAGGTCCGAGCTGCGGCGAGATGGCGATCAATTCGGCGGCCATGAGCGAACGCCAGGCGAAAGCCCAGCCCTGTTCGAGGCCTTGGAGATAGCCCGGCAGTGCAGCTGGCAACAAAATGTGACGAATCGAAGACCAACCGCGAGCGCCCATCACCTTGCCTGCGCGCAAGAAAAGCGGCGGAATCTGATCGATGCCTGCAACGAGACCGTTCGCAATCGACGGAACCGCACCGAGCAACACCACTGTGTAGATCGTGGTGTCAGTCAGGCCGAACCAGATAACAGCGGCTGGCACCCACGCAACAGATGGCAACTGCTGCAGACCAGCGAGAACTGGCCCGAGCGTCGTACGCACGACTTTGACGCGTGCAACGAGAATTCCCAACGGAGTACCGACGGCCACTGAAATCACAAAGCCGATGACGCCGCGCTTCAACGAATTCAGAACCGAGGCCGATACGAAGCCGGCATCCCATTGGGCTTTAAGCGAATCCCAGACCATGCCTGGCGATGGCAAAACCCATTCAGGTTGGAACTGCTGATTGAAAGCCCATGTCCATGCTGCCCACACGAGTGCGATCGCAGCAATCGGGGGAAGCAGTCGCTTCCACCAAGCGGTATGGACTCGCGCCACATTGCCGAGTTGAAGTGAATCAAGACCTGCCTCGAGTGAACGAAGATCTTCGCGCTGACTAGTTTGCATGGCGACGGATCTCCTCGCGTAGTTCGGCGGTGATGGTGCCTGCGAGCTTGGAAACGTTCTCGTCTTCAATGCGTCGTGGCTCTGGAGCGTCGATTCGCCATTCCTTGATGATTCGACCTGGACGAGATGACATGAGCAGCACTCGCTGACCCAGTCGAACTGCTTCGCGCACGTTATGAGTGACGAAAATGACGGTGAGACCGGTCTCTTGCCACACGCGAATCAACTCCTCGTGCAGGATGTCGCGGGTCACCGCATCAAGTGCAGCGAACGGTTCATCCATCAACAAAATAGAGCTGTTTTGCGCAAGCGCACGGGCCAGTGCCACGCGCTGACGCATGCCACCCGAGAGTTCATGTGGACGTTGCTTCACCGCACGCTCGAGATGGACGAGAGTCAACAGTTCTTGCGCACGCTGCTTGCGTGCCTCTTTGTCGACGCCTTGTAGCTGAAGTGCAAGTTCGACATTGCGTTCCGCGGTCAGCCATGGCAACAGCGCTGGTTCTTGGAACATCAGCGCAGGCTTGTTCTGGGTTTCGATCTCACCCGAAGTCGGCTTGTCCAACCCTGCCAGCAAAGCCAGCAGGGTGGACTTGCCGCAACCCGATGCGCCGAGAAGGCTGACGAACTCGCCAGGCTTCACATCAAGAGTGATGCCATCGAGGATGACCGGCGCATTGGGTGCGTATTGCTTCGAAACGTCTTTGATTCGAAGTGCGTATTCGCTTGCTACTGCCGCATCACGTGCAGGTAGTTCTGTGTTGGTAGCAAACATCGGGCTTAGACCAATCCGAGGCCAGCGGCCTTGTAGGTCTTCTTCTTCTGGAACTTCATCAGCTGGTTGAGCAAACGCAAGTCGTAGATGCCCGCGATGCCACGCGATCCCACGTTAGTCAACGTGCCGGCTTCCACAGCCGCGTCGGTGCTGTCAGCGAGCTGTGCAGCAACGGGATCAAGAGTGAAAGTTAGCGAAGGCCATGCACGGTTGATGACTTCGTCGCTGAGCTTCTTGCCAGACCACTTAAGCAGCTGATTCTGAACCGCATCTTTCGCAGCAGCAGCGTTGGCTTTCGTCCAAGTATTTGTGTACTGAACTGCCTGAAGCAATGAGCGCACAGTGCCTGGATACGACTTCAGGAATGACTGCGTCGCAATGATGTTTGTCGTCACGAACTTGCCTTTAGGCCAAAGCGACTTCTCGTCGAGAAACACTCGACCATTCGCTTCGAGTACAAGGCGCGATGCCCATGGCTCTGGAACCCACGCTCCGTCGATGCTGCCGTTCTTGAAAAGATCGAGCGTCGATGCATTTGCCGTCGGCGCGATGTTGACGTCACCACTTCCGAGAATCGACGTGGTGTAGCCCTTCGACTTCAGGTACGAGCGAAGCGCGACGTCCTGCGTGTTACCGAGCTGCGGTGTCGCAAAAGTCTTGCCCTTGAGATCGGCGACCGTGGTGATGTTCTGCTTGGTGATGAACTGCGCGCCACCTGTGGTCGAGCCAGCGACGATGCGCAGAAGCGAACCGCGGGTCGAGACGTAGCCAGCGACCGCAGGGTTTGGTCCGATAAAACTGATGTCGATTGAGCCACCCTTCATCGCCTCGATGACTGCTGGACCGGCGTTGAAGGCGACGTACTCAATCTTGGTGTTCTTGAGGTAGCGCTCAAAGAACTTCTTTTCCTGAGCGATGAGAGCGCTGCCGTGGGTGACATTGGCGAAGAAGCCAACGCGCACGACCTTGGCGTTCTTCAACTTCGGAAGCGTCGGCGCTGGCGTGGCAGCGGTGCCGGTGCCTGCGCTCAGTGTTGCGATGGCCAGGCCTGAAGCGAGTGCTGCGGCGACCTTGGAGGTGAGACTTCGTTTCATCGTTTTCCCTTCGGGTTGGTAGCTCGGTGCGTAATCTACACAAAGTTAGTAGGAAAGCAAGACTTACTAGAGAAATCTGCGTGTTGAGCACGAAAAGCGACCGTTTGGCGTACTTGGGCAAGTGATTTTCGGACCTGGTGTTGCGGAATCGGCGTTAAACGACGTTTTGGCGATACCAGGTGAGCCAAGAGGCCTGCTAAAGCCGTGAGAGCGGCGTATTCCGCCGCTCTCACGTACCAGCCAGTCCTCGAGCACCTCCACCGCGTGGTCTCGAGCGGCCGCCAGAAGCCGCCCCGCTAGCCTTGACCCATATCGCCCCCAC
>JBDLPZ010000178.1:0-14626 GCA_039800825.1 Actinomycetota bacterium | reverse complement strand
GATGATGTCGTCAAGGCAATCGGCTCTCAGAACCTCGTCGATGTTCGCTCTCCAGATGAGTACGCCGGACGTTTGCTCGCACCAGCTCACCTTCCACAAGAAGCTGGTCAGCGCGGCGGTCACGTTCCTACCGCAGTGAACGTTCCATGGAGCAAGGCTGCAAACGAAGACGGCACCTTCAAGTCGGCCGAAGAACTGCAGGCGCTCTACGCGGCTGCCGGTCTTGATACCGCGAAGGACACCATTGCTTACTGCCGTATCGGCGAGCGCAGCGCTCACAGCTGGTTCGTTCTTCACGAGCTTCTCGGTCTCGAAAACGTCAAGAACTATGACGGCTCATGGACTGAGTACGGCTCACTCGTGGGCGTGCCAGTTCAGCTCGGCGATGAGCCAGGCCAGGCAGCAGGTACTCGCTAATGTGCGGCGCGCTTCCAGCTCAGACTCCAATTGATCCAGCGTTGCTGGCGACGCAGACCGTCGTCCGCGGTGTGGTCACCAAGGGCGAAGCCCCAGTGACTGTCGGCTACGCCCGTCTGCATGACACTGCTGGTGAATTCGTGGCAGAAGTGCCGCTGAACCAGAATGGCGAGTTCCGCTTCTTTGCTCGTCCTGCTGACTGGACCATCAAGCTGCTGGTCAGCGGTGGTGCCTATGAACAAAAGGTCACTGCAGAAGCCGGCGACAACGCTCCAGTGCTGTTCGCGCTGTAGCCAATCTCACCTTGAGTGGCCCAGACCTCATGGTCTGGGCCACTTCTGTTTCAAGAATCCGGCGTTGGGTATCTGAAGTAGGCTGCCCTCATGAATATTGAGCACTTCTTCACAGGCATGTTGGTGCTTTGCTCTGTCGGCATCATGTGGTTCGCAGGCTATGTCCTCTACAAGCTCTTTAAGGGTCAGGCTTAATGTCTGAAGAGGTCACACTTCTCGCTGGCGTGCATCCCGAAGTCGCACATCTTTCGTGGATGGTTGGCGCATGGAAGGGCTACGGCGTCGCGGAGTTCGCTGACCAACCACAGCTGGCGTTTGAGCAAGAGGTGGAGTTCGCCAGCACGGGCGAACCTTTCTTGCGGTACCAGCTTCGCAGCTGGTGGATCAACGCTGACAAAGAGCGCGTCGACGAGTTTCGCTCTGAGGCGGGCGTGTGGGCCGGACGTGAAAACAATCTTGTTGCCGTCAAACTCGATGAGCATGATGGTCTTGATACTTGGTTCGGTCACGCGCAGATTGCAGAAATCGTCAATGCTGTCATCACGCGCGCTGGCATGAAGCTTTATGTTCCTAACCCCGACAACCCGATGGAAATGCAGCCTCACCTCGGAGTGCGCAGCTACGGGTTGTTCCAAGACAAATTGTTGATGGTCCACGAAATGGGACCTGAAGACGATCTGGCCACTGACAAAATTTCTATCATGATGGATCGCGCATGATTGCTGATTGGGATCGCCGACTTCGGTCGCACGGATACCGCATTACTCCACAGCGCCAGTTGGTGCTTGAGGCTGTTTATGCGCTTCGCCATGGCACACCAGATGAAATTCTCGCTGAAGTGCAGCGTCATGCAAGTGGTGTGAACCTGTCGACCATCTATCGTGCACTCGAGGTGCTCGAAGAAGTCGGTTTGGTGACGCATGCACATATCGGCCACGGTGCACCGACCTATCACGCGGTCGACTCTCACACCCACATCCACCTCGCGTGTGATGCATGTGGTGCTGTCGAGTCGATCTCTGCTGATGTGCTTGAGCCGCTGGTGCGCTCATTGCGTGCCGACAAGGGTTTCGAAGTCGACGTCTCACATGTCGCTTTCCATGGCAAGTGCCGCAAGTGCATTGAGTCGGGTCGAACCGGTCGCCACTAGCGATTGAATCGAGACGTCGAATGACTGCCACAACGCGTTCATCAATTCCTTCTGCTGTTCCGATGCCATATGCGGGAATCGACGAAGAACTCGCGTGGCATTACGGAGATCCCTTCGCCGAGCAGCGACTGCTCGCTAGCGGCGGCGGCACTGTCGATGTGAGCAACCGGGGCGTCATCACCATCAGTGGTCCAGATCGATTGACGTTTCTCAATTCGTTGACAACCCAAGCGGTCGACAAGCTGGGTGCGGGTCACAGCGCATTGACCCTCGACCTTTCACCAAACGGATTCATCCTGCACGAGCTACATCTTGTGGATGATGGCGAAACCGCTTGGGTGATGTGCGAACCGACTGCTACTGAGACGATCGTGACCTACTTCAATCGCATGAAGTTCCGCAGTCAGATCCAAGTCACTGATGTCACCGCCGAGTGGGCAGTGCTGTTTCAGCCCGTCGGCGAAGTGCATCCTGATTTCTTGACGTGGGTCTCGCCACAGACCGATCGCTGGTCGGTGCGTGAAATCTTGGCGCCGCGTGCTGATGCGGCTGCGATCGTCGCTGCCGCGCCGGTGGGTGTGTGGGCGCTCAACGCGTTTCGCGTCGCATCCGGTGTCGCTCGGCAAGGCTTTGAGACTGACCATCACACCATCCCGCACGAGCTCGGCTGGATCGGTTCTGCAGTGCATCTCAACAAAGGCTGCTACCGCGGTCAAGAGACTGTCTCTAAGGTCGCTCGCATGGGCAAGCCGCCGCGTCGTCTGACACTGCTACATCTTGATGGAACTGTCGATGAGCTACCACAGCCAGGCGCGGAGGTGACCGTCGACGGCACCGTGGTCGGATTCCTCGGCACCGCTGCGCAGCACTTTGAGCTTGGCCCGATTGCACTCGCGGTCATCAAGCGCAATGTCGATTCTGCGGCGACAGTTATAGTCGCGGGCATGAATGCGCATCAAGAAGCGCTGGTGGAGGTCTGATGTCTTACGTCGATTTGGTCGAAGTCGTTCGCGGTGGACTCGTGGAGTCCATCCACCAAGGTGCGGTGGCATTGATTGATGCGGACGGCACGGTGCGCTCCTACGGCTCGACCGACGTAGACATGTTTCCGCGTAGCACCTCAAAGCTTTTCCAGGCTGCCGCGATGGTCGATCTTGGACTGAGCATTCATCCAAAGATGTTGGCGCTCGTCGCTGCATCGCACTCTGGCGGCGATGAGCATGTGCAAGGCGTGCGCGCGCTGCTTGGTTTGTATGGTCTCGATGAATCGCATCTTCAGTGCGCAATCGGCATGCCGATTGGTGCGGCAGAACGTCGCACATACGTGCTCGCTGGTGGAGAAAAGGCTCGTATTCGCACTGACTGCTCTGGCAAGCATGCAGGCATGCTCGCGACATGCGTCATCAACGGCTGGTCGACCGACAACTACCTCGCTGTCGATCATCCGCTGCAAGTAGAAATCGCGCGTACCATCGAAGCTGCGAGCGGCGATGCTGCCACTTATGTCAGCGCCGATGGTTGTGGTGCACCGCTCTTGAGCATGACTCTGGCTGGTTTGGCCCGCGGCTATCGTCTCGGCACGCAGAGTGCTAGTTCGCTTCGGGTGGTCGCAGACGCGATGCGCGAATTCCCTGAAATGGTCGGCGGACCTGGCCGTGAGCCGACCGTCGTCATGCAGGCCGTGCCTGGCTTGCTCGCCAAGGACGGCGCTGAGGCCGTCTTCGCGTCGGCCGATGACCAGGGTCGAGCAGCCGCCATCAAGATTGCAGATGGCTCTAAGCGTGCACTGGCGACCGTGATCGCCGGCGTGCTCGAAGGCTGGGGGATTGAGCCAGCTCAGGTCTCGGACCTCCCATTTGCTCAGATCCTCGGCGGCGGCCGGCCTGTCGGCGAACTTCGCCTAGCCCCCGCTGCCCGCGCTTACATCTGCTAGCACTCTGCTTGCATTTGCAAGCACTCAGGTTCATACTTGAGCCATGGATCCACTGTCAGGTATCGGCGACTTCATTCGTCAGCAGCGTGAAGCTGCTGAGGTTTCTGTGCGTGAACTCGCACGTGTGGCCGGTATTTCCAACCCGTATCTCTCCCAGATCGAGCGTGGCCTGCGCAAGCCGAGCGCCGAGGTGCTCAACCAGCTCGCCAAGGCATTCTCGATTTCAGCCGAGACTCTCTACGTCCGGGCGGGTCTGCTCGACGAAGAACTCGAGACTCGTCTGACCGCCGAGACCATCGCCAACGACACGGATCTCACCAGCGAACAGCGTCAGGCATTGCTTGCGCTGTATCACCAATTTATTCAGTCCAATCGCAATGCCTCATCGGCAGCGAACGTTTAAGGAAAACATCATGACACCATTCCCAAGCACCGGAACTCCTGACGACGCCGTATGGGTTTTTGATCAGGAAGAAGACGGCGACGACAACACTCCTAACGTCGAGTTCGAAGCCGCAACCGAAGTTTTCGCGCACGAAACTGCACCTGAGTCAGCTGAAGTTTTCGAGGCAGTGGGCGAAACCGCCGCAGAAGCTGCAGCTGCCTTCAATCCATCGCTCGTAGATCGCGTTGTTAATGCAGCTGGTCCAGCTCTGGCCACCGTTGTCACCAAGGTCGCGCCAGTCGTGGCTAAGGGCGCCGAGGCGCTCGGTCCGGTCGTGGCTCGCGCTGAAGCAGCAGCCAAGCCTGTGATCGACAAGGCAGAAGAAGTCGCGAAGCCACTCATCGCACGAGCTGAAGAACTCATCGCGCCGGCCGTCGCATCGTCTCAGCCATACGTCGAAAAGGCGACTGCAGTAGTGAGCGATCTCGCAGACGTCGTCGCAGAGAAGGCCGACGAAGCTGCTGCTGCTCTCGACACCGCAGCAGACCGCATCAAGGACACCGCCGTGGGTATGGCCGCTGTTGCTAAGCCGGTTGCGCGCGATCTCGCCGAAAAGGTCAAGGTCACTGTCGCTGAGAAGCTGAAGAAGTAATCTTCACCGCATGAATCTCGGTGTCTTAGGTTGGCTTGTAATCGCTGTTCAACTCTTGGTGGTGTTCAGCGGGATGGTCGGTTTCTTCGATGCGCTTCGTCGTGGCGATGACGCGTTCGCAGCCGTCGGTCGCGGCTCGAAAATGGGCTGGCTCATTGGTTTGCTCGCCGCGTCACTAGCAGTGTTTCTCCAAGGCATGGCGTCACTGTTCGGCTTGATCGGCACGGTCGCGATTGTCGTCTATCACGTCGACCAGAAGCCCAAACTTAAAGACGTCATTCAACCTCGCTGGTAGACGGCTGTGTCGAAGCCTGTCGGGACAATCACTCGCGGTACGACTGCGCCTAACCGGCTGCGGCGTATTGATCGTTGGCTGATTCATTCAGAATGTTCGCGGCTTCGCGCTACTGATAAGCCAGTGGTGGTCGATCTCGGCTATGGCGCTTTGCCTATCACTGCGTGGGAACTGCGAGAGCGGCTACATCAACACGTTGATTCGCGCATTCGAGTCGTCGGCATTGAGATTGATCCAGAGCGGGTGGCTGCAGCTCAGCCACTCGCAGACTCAACGCTAAGTTTCATTCGCGGTGGCTTCGAAGTACCTGTTGTTGGTTCGGTGACTGTTATTCGAGCACTGAATGTATTGCGCCAGTACGACGAGTCAGAAGTAGTCGGTGCTTGGAATCAGATGACGAGTCGGCTCGATTCGGGCGGCCTGTTGATTGATGGCACATGCGATGAGATTGGACGCCGCGCAGTGTGGGTAGCGCTTCGTCCCGATTCCGCCGGCAAGGCCGTCCCGCAGTCACTGTCGATCTCGGTGCACTTGCAGTCGCTCGAGCGTCCGAGCGATGTTGCACCGCGACTCCCAAAGATTTTAATTCATCGCAATATCGCTGGTGAGCCCGTACACGACTTCTTGAGTCGGCTCGATGACGCATGGGAGCGATGTGCTGGACATGCGACTTTCGGCGCGCGGCAGCGTTGGATTGAAACAATCAAATATGCGACTTCGCAGGGAATGCCGACTCTCGACAATCAGTCGCGCTGGCGACTCGGCGAACTGACGGTGCCGTGGAGTTTGGTCGCACCGAAGTAGGTCGTAACAACACAAGAGCCTGTGCCCGCACGTGAGTGCGAAACACAGGCTCTTTGCTTTAAGCGTTTGGCGTTTAGGCCTTGCCCTGGTTGGCGACGGCCGCAGCCGCTTCAGCAGCAGCGGCAGGATCGAGGTATTCGCCACCGGCCACGAGTGGCTTCAGCGAAGAATCAAGTCGATACACGAGCGGAATGCCGGTCGGAATGTTGAGCGCAGCGATGCCTTCGTCAGAGATGCCATCGAGATGCTTAACCAATGCGCGCAGCGAGTTGCCATGTGCAGTGACTAGCACGGTCTTGCCAGCCTTGAGGTCTGGAACGATTTCGTTTTCCCAGTAAGGGATCATGCGCGCGACGACGTCCTTGAGGCATTCGGTCGCAGGAAGTTCCGTGCCAGCGATGTCTGCGTAGCGAGCATCGTGTGTCTGCGCGAATTCATCTTCTGGATCGATTGGTGGTGGTGGAACATCGTATGAACGGCGCCACAGCTGGAACTGCTCTTCGCCGTAGGCCTCGAGAGTCTGCTTCTTGTTCTTGCCCTGAAGCGCGCCGTAGTGACGCTCGTTGAGACGCCACGAACGCTTGACTGGAATCCAGTGGCGATCGCAGTTGTCGAGCGCGATCTGCGCGGTGCGGATGGCGCGACGCAGGAGCGAGGTGTGCAGGACGTCAGGCAAGATGCCTGCAGCTGCCAGCATTTCGCCGCCGCGAGCAGCTTCTGCCTCGCCTTTCTCAGACAAATTGACGTCGACCCAACCGGTGAACAGGTTGAGTGCGTTCCACTGGCTTTCGCCGTGGCGAAGCAAAATCAGGGTGTAAGAATCTTGTGACATGGGGCTAATTCTGCCGTATCTCGGCAGGTCAGGGCAGGCGGGTTGAGATTAAGCGCGACGAAGGCGCTGGACGCTGGTGCCAGCCAGGGCGCCGTTATAAACCGCAATCAAGGAGTCCGCCGTGGCTTGCCACGAGAACTTCGATGCGTGGGCGATTGCACCGAGGGAGAGCTTTTGTCGCAGCGCAGGGTCGGCTTCGAGGCGCAATAGCGCGGCTGCCCAAACCGAAGGATCGTGATTGCCGATGAGTAAACCCGAGACGCCATCTTTGACCGCTGTCACTAGGCCACCTACCGCGGCGGCGACGACTGGCGTGCCACACGCCTGCGCCTCCACGGCAACGAGACCAAATGATTCTGAGTACGACGGCACACCGACCACGTCGGCAGCGCGATAAAGGTCCGCGAGTTCGGCGGCCGGGAGGGGCTTGATAAAGCGAACCACTTCGGCGACGCCGAGTTCTTGAGCGAGCTGGACGAGCGAGTTTGGACGTTCGAGGCCGGTGCCTGATGGGCCGCCGCAGATCACGACCTTGAGTCGGTCGCGAAGCTCAGGTCGTTGCGCGAGCGCTACTGCTGCAGCGCGCACCAAAACATCAGGAGCTTTTAATGGCTGAATGCGTCCAACAAACAGAACGACAAAGTCCGTCTCTGCGAGCCCGAGCTTTGAACGCGCGGCGTTCTTGGAATCATTCGGCGCGAACAGTTCGAGATCGACGCCAGGGTGAACAACGCTGACTCGGCTCGGGTCGGCGTCGTAATGCTCAATGAGTTCGGCCGCTTCGCGATGAGTGTTGGCCACGAGTCGTGCAGATGCGCTGACGACTTGTTCCTCACCAATGATGCGGATTGCTGGTTCAGGAGTATCGCCATCGGCGAGCGCGAGGTTCTTGACCTTTGCCATCGTATGCATTGAGTGAATCAGAGGCACATTCCAGCGTTCACTTGCGAGCCAGCCGACCTGACCAGACAGCCAGTAGTGAGAGTGAATGGCATCGAACCAACCCTCGGCTCGGTGAGCTTCAGCTCGAAGTACGCCAGCGGTGACAGCGCAGAGCTGGCCAGGCAAATCTTCTTTCAACAAGCCGCCGTAAGGGCCAGCCGCGACGTGATGGACGGTAACGCCAGGCACGGCTTCCACCGTCGCTGGCTGATCAGGGGAGGTAGCGCGCGTGAAGATGTCGACTTCGATGTCGCGATGTGCGAGGCGCTTTGCGGTCTCAAGAATGTAGACGTTCATGCCACCGGCGTCGCCCATTCCAGGGGCATCGAGTGGCGACGTGTGCACGCTGAGCACAGCAAGACGACGAAGTCGTCCCTGCTTATCGTTGCGTGCCATAGGGGAAGTGTGGCTTATCTATTCGGATTCTGCAGCCGCGGCAAGATCGCTCACGCCGTAGTTCTCGCCAGTCACCACGAAAGCGACGCGGCGAGCGATGGTCACGCCGTGGTCGGCGAAGCGCTCGTAGAAGCGGCTCAAGAGCGTCACGTCGATTGCGCCTTCGACTCCGTGAGACCAGGTCGGGTCGAGCACTTTGGAAAACAGTTCGCGGTGAATCGCGTCCATCACTTCATCTTCGGCCTGAATATCAGCGGCATAGCGCAAGTCGTTTGTCTCAATCACGCGCGCGGTGCGCTCAACAATCGCGTTGGCGATATTGCCCATTTGAGCGAAGGTCTCATGCAGCTCGTCTGGCACCGACACGAACGGAAAACGCAAGCGGGCTTGCTTGGCAACGTGAGCTGCGAGGTCACCCATGCGCTCGAGAGTCGTCGACATGCGCAAACTCGCGACGGTCATGCGGATGTCTTTAGGCGTGAGGTTCGGCGTGGAGAGAATCTCGAGGCAGCTTTGTTCAATGCTGGCGTTGATTGCATTGATCTCGCTGTCGTCACTGATGACCTGTTCGGCGAGGTGGACGTCGGCCGAAAGCAGAGCCTCGGTGGCGCAGACCATGGCTACTCGAACCAGCTTGGTCATGTCGACGAGGTTTGTCTGAACGCGCGTCAGCCGTTCTGGCGTGGCTTCAGTCATGGTCACCTCGGGATGCGTCGAATGTCTGAAATCTACCTCACTGCGAGGGAATGTGAATGGCTTCGTACCTTTAAGTGAACATCGGCTGAATGATTATCTAAATACTCAACTTCAAGTGAACTCGCGTGCGGGGGTTCACATATCCTTACAACCGTGAACGACTCGTCAGCGCTGAGCCTGCCCACTGAAGTGGTGCGCGTCCTGGAGGCATTGCCTCAGGCGTGGCTTGTGACTGATATCGACGGCAACATCAAACTCTCTTCTGAGACTGCGCGCGTTTACGGTGTAGCCGTTCTCGACCGCGTCGAAGAGTCGCAGCTACTTGATTTGATTCGTCAGTGCCGATCATCTGCTGAGAGCCTCGAGGCCGAACTTCAAATTGCTCGTACTCGCACTCACCCAGAGCAGACTTTGCGAGTGCGACTCTCTGCGCTCAATGGCGAGTACTGCTTGGTGTTGATCGAAGATGTCACCGACGAGCGCCGACTCGATGCAGTCCGCCGCGACTTCGTCGCAAACATTTCACACGAACTCAAGACGCCGGTCGGGGCGCTCTCATTGTTGGCCGAAGCGATTGAATCCGCGGCTGGCGAGCCAGAGACGGTGACGCATTTCGCTGGTCGCATGCGCCGCGAAGCCAGTCGACTTTCGACCCTCGTCGCCGATCTCATCGATTTGTCTAAGCTCCAAGATCAGCAGATCGATACCACTACCGGCGACATCGATATCGATGGCATGGTCACGTCCGCGCTGGATGACGTGCAGGAACTTGCTCGCGCCAAAGACATTGAGATCGTCGTCGGCGGCACTGGCAATCTGCATATGCGTGGAAATCTCGAGCAGTTGAGTTCTGCACTTCGCAATCTCTTGACTAACGCAATTCACTATTCGCATCCGAGTACACGCGTCGCTATCGGCACGAAGCTGATCGACGGCGTTATCGAGATCAGTGTGGTGGATCAGGGCATCGGCATCTCTCAGCCAGACCAAGATCGCGTGTTCGAGCGGTTCTACCGCGTCGATCCGGCCCGCAGCCGTATGACTGGCGGTACTGGTCTCGGTCTCTCAATCGTCAAGCACATCTGCGCCGCCCACGGCGGTGAGTGCACTGTCTGGTCTCAGCCCGGCCACGGGTCTACTTTTACTTTGCGACTGCCAGTCAATCCTGATGCCCGTCGCGCACCACACTCTGAAGAAAGTGAGCTGTCGTAGTGATTCGCGTTCTCGTAGTAGAAGACGAAGAGTCTTTCAGCGAAGCGATTGCCTTCATGCTGGGCAAGGAGGGCTTTGCAGTCACTGTCGCAGAGACTGGCCCCGATGCGCTTGAGACTTTCGAGAAGCAAGGCGCAGACTTGATTCTGCTGGACCTCATGCTTCCTGGCATGAGTGGAACCGAGGTTTGCCGCACTATTCGCCAGAAGTCGAATGTTCCCATCATCATGGTCACCGCGAAGGCCGATGAAATCGACAAGATTGTCGGTCTTGAGATTGGCGCCGACGATTACGTCACCAAGCCATTTAGCTCACGTGAGCTGGTCGCTCGCATCCGCGCTGTGCTGCGTCGCCATGTCGAAGTCGTGATTGATGACCTAGATGCGTCGGTGCTTGAAGTCGGTCCAGTGCGCATGGATATCGATCGTCACCAAGTGACTGTGCGAGGCGAGCTCGTCTCATTGCCGCTCAAGGAATTCGACTTACTCGAATTGCTGATGCGCAACAACGGTCGTGTGTTGACTCGTGGTCAGCTCATCGATCGTGTCTGGGGAAGCGACTACGTCGGCGACACCAAGACGCTCGATGTTCACATCAAGCGACTGCGTTCCAAGATTGAATCAGATCCAGCTGAGCCGACGCACATTCTGACCGTGCGTGGTCTTGGTTACAAGTTCGACGCTTAAGCGGTAGCGACCGGATCGGTCAGCACTGTTTCGTACATGCCGGCCTTCGAGACGACTAGTGCTTTGGCGGTGAGCATGACGCCATCAGCGAAGGTGAATCGGACCTGTGCGTACTCGCCAGCCGCGAGATCGCTTGCAGCGACCGCGCTCAAGGTGCTTTCGTAGCCGAGACGAGCTGCGCCGTTCGCTGCGACTTCGATACCCGCGGTCAGCGCGACGTTCTGATCAAGCAGCTCGAGGGCAGCGCCGCGAACGTCTACTGCGGTCACGACGACTGGGCTGTCGGAACCATTGATCACAGTGGCACTGATGCCGACCGAGTCGCCGTCGGTGACAATTGTGATGTCCTGCACCTGGCGGTCAGCGCCGACCGCGTCCACGCCATTGCCGACGTCACCAATCGAAATGGTGAACGGGACGGCCTGTCCGAGGCCACAGCCTGAGAGGCCAACCAACATGAGGGCAGCGGAGACAATGACGATGACTGATTTGCGCATGCCCGAAGATTACCGCGCCTGAGAGGGAGAAAAACGCTTGGTTTACGCTCAAATTCGGCAGTCCAAGGGGTGGGCTGAGCGTCCGAATGCTGGTTGACGGTGAAGCACGTCACAAATCTCGGGTACCCTAAGGGCCAAGGAAAGGCGGACTTATGGTTTTTAAAGTCGGCGAAACTGTGGTTTATCCACACCACGGCGCTTCCACCATCGAAGACATCACCGTACGCAACATCAAGGGTCGCGAGATCGAGTACCTCGTCCTTCGTGTGCAGGCAGGCGGCCTCAAGATTGAGGTTCCTTCGGCCAACGCAGACTATGTCGGCGTCCGCGATGTCGTCTCTCAGGAAGGCCTCGAGAAGGTCTTTGACGTCCTCCGTCAGCCTTACATCGAAGAGCCAACCAACTGGTCACGCCGCTACAAGGCAAACGTTGAGAAGATTGCTTCTGGCGATGTCATCAAGGTAGCCGAAGTCGTCCGCGACCTTTACCGCCGTGACCAGGACCGCGGCCTTTCGGCCGGCGAGAAGCGAATGCTGGTCAAGGCTAAGCAGATTCTGAGCTCAGAGGTCGCTCTCGCGGAGAAGACCGACGAGGCTGCAGCAGAGGTCCTCATCATGGAAGTCCTGGCTGCTTAACCCCACTTCAAGGGCGGCTCGAAGCGTTATCGCTTTCGAGCCGCTCTTTTGTTTGTCTGCGCTTACTGTGTGCCCGTGACTTCAGAGTTGAAGCGGCCCGCACAGGCCGAGCATTTCGTCGAATGGCTACTGCCGTTTGCGACGACCAATCCCAACCTTCGCCACGAGCACCGTTCGCCGCTCGATCGCGAACTCATCACGTCACTGCCTCTGAGTGACACCGCGTCTATCGAGACAGCTTTCGAAACCGCTCGCGCCGCCCAGCCGGCGTGGGCAGCGCTCTCGGTCGCGCGACGAGCTGAAGTCATCGGCCGCTTTCATGATCTAGTCCTCGATCGTCAGGCCGAGATCCTCGATATTGTTCAATGGGAAAACGGCAAGTCCCGCGGCAACGCGATGGACGAGGTCCTCGACGTCTGCCTGACTGCTCGCTACTACAAAGCGGTGGGTCCAAAATTGCTGCGCGCTCGACGTCGTCGCGGCGCCTTTCCCGTCGTAACGAAAACGCATGAGGTGCGCCATCCACATGGCGTGATCGGTGTCATCTCGCCGTGGAATTACCCGTTCACTCTCGCCATCAGTGATTTCATTCCGGCGCTCATCGCCGGCAATGCGGTGGTACTCCGCCCAGATTTGCAGACGTCGTTGTCAGCGCTGTGGGGAGTTGCTCTCCTGCATAAGGCCGGATTGCCTGACGGAGTACTCAATGTCGTGCTCGGCGATGGTGCTGCTCTCGGACCACAGATTGTGGAGCGCGCCGATTACGTCATGTTCACTGGCTCGACGCGCGTTGGGCGGACAGTGGCAGCACAAGCGGCTGGCCGGCTGATCGGCTCGTCGATGGAACTCGGCGGCAAGAACTCACTGATCGTCGACCAGCACTGCGACATTTCGACCGCGGTGGAGATTGCGGCTCGTGGCGCTTTTGCTAACGCAGGGCAGCTGTGCATCGGCACCGAACGCATCGTCGTGCATGCAGATGTCTACGACGAGTTCATCGCTGAGTTCGCTGCCAAGGTCGCAAACCTCAGAGTCGGAGCGCATATCGGTTGGGGCGCCGACCTCGGAACTCTGACTCACGAACGGCAGATGCATTCGACGCAGCGACATATCGAGGACGCTGTGTCGCGCGGTGCGCAGGTCATTGCTGGCGGTCACCCAATGCCAGATGTTGGACCCCTTGCATTCGCGCCGACTGTGCTCGTGGATGTGCCGTTCGACGCAGAGGTTTGCACTGTCGAAACCTTCGGACCTGTCTGCAGTGTCTATCGCTGGGAGACCGAACGCGATTTGATCGCGTTTGTGAACAACACCGAGTACGGGCTGAGCGCTGGCATTGTCAGTTCTCGCATCGGCTGGGCGCGCGAACTCGCCACCAAACTCAAAGTGGGAACCGTCAACATCAACGAGGCTTTCGGTTCTGCCTACGCCAGCATCGATGCGCCGATGGGTGGCATGGGCCAAAGCGGCCTCGGCCGCCGTCACGGCAGCGATGGTTTGTTGAAGTACACAGAGCCGCAGACGATTGCGCAGCAGCGTTGGATGAAACTCACGCCGCAGTGGGGGATGGACGACGCGGGATGGTCGGCGTTCACCACTCGTGCGATGCGACTCATGAAGTCCCTGGGGTCGACATGACCGCTACCGAGAACTTCGACGTCGTAGTCGTCGGCTCAGGTTTCGGCGGCAGTGTCGCGGCACTCAGACTGACTGAGAAGGGCTACCGCGTCTGCGTCGTCGAGGCTGGTCGCCGATTTGAAGACAAGGATTTCGCGAAGAACTCCTGGCGTCTGCGCGACTTTCTGTTCTATCCGCGACTCGGTCTCGATGGCATTCAGCGAATCCATTTCCTTAAAGACGTGCTGGTGCTCGCTGGTGCTGGCGTCGGTGGTGGCTCGCTTGTCTACGCCAATACTCTCTACGTGCCACCGGAGACTTACTTCAATGATCCGCAGTGGAGCGACATCACCGATTGGCAGGCAGAACTCGCGCCGTTCTTTGATCAAGCATCCCGCATGCTCGGAGTCGTAGAGAATCCGTTCTTCTCGCCGAGCGACGAAGCGATGAAGCGCGCAGCCGAAGCGATGGGCCGCGGACATACTTTCAGGCTCACGCCTGTCGGCGTGCATTTCGGCGAAGGTCCGGGCATCGAACAAGACGATCCATTCTTTGGTGGTGCTGGTCCGCGTCGGCGTGGGTGCACTCACTGTGGCGAATGCATGACGGGCTGCCGCCACAACGCCAAGAACACGCTGCTGAAGAACTATCTGTATCTAGCTGAGAAGGCCGGGGCTGTTGTTGTTTCACAACACACCGTGACTTCCGCGCATCAAACGCCCGATGGTCGTTGGGAAGTGATGGCTCGCCCTTCGACATGGGGAAGCGCACGCACATTCACCGCCGACCATGTGGTCGTTGCGGCAGGCACGTACAACTCGCAGAAGCTATTGCACGAGCTCAAGGCGACAACGCTGCCAAACATTTCTGATCGCTTGGGATATCTCTCGCGCACGAATAGCGAAGCCCTCGTAGGTTCGATCATGCCGACCGCGCAGCCCGACTATTCGCAGGGTGTGGCGATCACGTCCTCATTCCATCCTGACGATGTCACTCACGTCGAGCCGGTTCGCTATGGCAAGGGCAGCAACTCGATGGGCCTGTTGCAGACGATGATGACCGAGGGTCATTCCGCTGCGGGCCGCCGACGTCAGTGGCTGAAGCAATTGGTGACGAGCCCGCAGACGTGGCTGAAGATTTGGAATATCCGCCGGTGGAGTCAGCGCACTGTGATCGCACTCGTG
>JBDLPZ010000177.1:0-3131 GCA_039800825.1 Actinomycetota bacterium | reverse complement strand
AGAAGCCGCAATTCCAGTAATGAAGAAGACAGACGCAGTGCGTCTTGCGCAGGTTATGCCGCGATCGATTCACTCGAGTGAGGCGACGTACTTCTTGCTCACCGACCGCTATGCGAACGGTGACGTGACGAACGACTTGGGCTCTGGCAATTCAGTAGGCGGCTTCGACCCGACCCGAAGCACCGGTTTCCACGGTGGTGACTTTGTCGGCTTGATGAACAATCTTGAGCGCATCAAGACTCTTGGCTTCACGTCTATCTGGATTACGCCACCCGTCTTGCAGAACGCCGTTCAGGCAGGTTCCTCCTCGTACCACGGCTACTGGGGTCTCGACTTCACGACGACGGACCCACATTGGGGCACGGAAGCTGAGTTCAAAGCGTTGGTTGATCGCGCGCATGAACTTGGTCTCAAGGTCATCATGGATATCGTCGTCAACCACACTGGTGATGTCATTTCGTTCGTAGGAAATAACTACGGTTTCAAGTACACCAACGAAGCTCCCTACAAAGACGCTGAGGGCACGCCAGTCGATATCACGAAGCTCAACGGCAAGCCGCTGTGTTCGCTCAGCCTGCTCACGAATTGCTTCCCTGATCTGGCACTGAACAGTTTTCCGAACGTTCCTAAGGTCAACGTAGGTCAGCCATCAAAAGGCCCGGAGTTCCTTAACGACTTGACTCTGTACCACAACCGCGGCGACGCAAATAGCTGTGGTTGGGCTGAAGGCGAATGTGCGCAGATGGGCGACTTCTTCGGCCTCGATGACGTTTTGACCGAAGATCCACGCGTTGTCAGCGGTTGGGCTGAGACCTATGGATCGTGGGTAACTCGCTTCGGCATCGATGGCTTCCGCATTGATACCGCCAAGCACACCGATGACAAGTTCTTCCCTCGATGGTTGGCTCAGTTCCTTCCGATCGCCTCGGCCGCGGGCAAGACTGACTTCACGATGTACGGCGAAGCTTGGTACGAGAGTTCAACCGACCTCGTGCGTTACGCAGTCAAGAGTCGATTGATGTCTCTGCTCGATTTCCCATCGCGCAAGACCATCGCCACCTTCGCCGCCGGCTCTACTGTCGCCAATGGAGCTCAGCTGCTCAACATCGTGAAATACGACGATCTGTACAACCTTGGTGGCACCAAAGACGGAGTTATCCGCAACGCATACAACCTCACCACGTTCATCGGCAACCATGATGAAGGCCGCGGCAACTCTGCCATTGCAGCCAAGACCAATGCGACCGGCCAGACGTTGGTAGAGAAAGTAAACCTCGGCAACGCAGTCTTGTTCCTGATGCGTGGTTCACCAGTTGTGTACTACGGCGACGAAATCGGCATGGTCAGCGCAGGCGGCGATTCCGCTGCCCGCCAGGACCTACTCCCAACCCAGGTCGAAGCTTGGAAGACGCAGATGCGCATCGGTGGCAGTCCGATTGGAACTGGCAGCGGTCTGGATGCAGCGCAACTTGAGAACCCAATTGCAGTCAACATCACCGCTTTGCAGGCATTGCGTGCAGCGCACCCAGCACTCGCAAACGGCGCCTTCTTGCCACGCCAGTACTCGGGAATGATGGCTTCGTGGTCACGAGTGTCACCGACTGACCGTTACGAATATGTGGTCGCAGTCAACGGCGCTGATTCAGCTGGCACGCTGAAGATCAGCACTTCGACTCCGTCTGCTTCGTTTGCTCCGATCTTCGGAACCCAGACTGCGCTCACCTCGTCGTCGACGGGTGTGTTGACCGTTACCCTGCCAGCACGTTCGGCATTAGTTTTCAAGAGCACCAAGCTCTTGCCAGGTCTAACGAGTGCTCCGGTACTGAAGGTGTCAGCGACTCCGAGCTACAAGACAGGCACCCCACTGCTCACGGTTCCTACGCCAAAGGTCAAGGACCCACTGTCGGTGACATTTGTCGCTCGAAAGTGCACCAGTTGCTCTTGGTTCGTCATCGGAACTGATGATGCCGCGCCGTTCCAGATTCCAGTCATGCCCGAGGCCTGGGCAGGCAAGACCTCATTGCAGTTCGCCGCAATTTCACGGACAACGAACGGCAAAATTGCTGGCGGTCCGATCGTGACGATCTATCGGAAGAAAGTTCAGCCTTAATCACAAGTGAAGCCACCGTACGCGGTGGCTTCACTGCTAGAGGCGTACAGTGAACCTCGTGTCACAGGTGATTATTCGACGACTGCATGGGGTGGATGAACTAGAGGACGCGCGTCATGTGTGCGACTCGGTTTGGCCGAGCGTTGCTGGTGGCACCGAGATCACTCAAAACCTCATCACTGCGATGGAACATGCCGGCGGTTACATGTCTGCCGCTTATCTCCAGGAAGCGCCACACAAGCCCGTCGGTGCAGTGGTGTCATTTCTCGGTCGCCATAAAGAAGCAGACGGCGAGTGGCACACTCACCTGCATTCCCACATGACCGCTGTACTCGAATCAGTGCGCGATAAGAGCATCGGCACTCTGCTCAAGCGCGACCAGCGCCTGTGGGCCATCGACAACGGCATCGAAACCATCACCTGGACTTTCGATCCACTGGTGCGTCGCAATGCGCGTCTCAATCTCATCAAACTCGGTGCCGATGTCAGCGAATATCTCGTCAATTTCTATGGGGCGATGCAAGACCAGCTCAACCATGGTGATGACAGCGATCGACTCATGGCGGCATGGCATGTCACTTCGGAGCGAGCTAACGCCGCGGCCGCTGGAACTCTCAAGCCACTCACCGAGATTCCGCACGGAGCGATCGTGGTCGAACTGCCAGAGGACATTGTCGCGTTGAGGCAAGCAGATATGGCAGCTGCCAAGCGCTGGCGCCTGCAAGTGCGTGAACAACTTACAACCGCGTTGGCTGAGGGCTACGAGCTCGTCGGTCTAGATGTGAACGACTCGTATGTATTTAAGAAGAGAGACTGAATATGAAGATTGAGAAGTTCGAACTCATTCGCTTGGAAATGCCGCTCGTGCGGCCATTTCGCACTTCATTCGGCGTGGAATATGGCCGAGATGTCTTGCTTCTCAAAGTGACCACCGACGTTGGCGTTGGTTGGGGTGAATGCGTCTCTGGTCGCGATCCTCTGTACAGCCCTGAGTACGTCGATGGCTCCATCGATGTGATGA
>JBDLPZ010000176.1:0-8320 GCA_039800825.1 Actinomycetota bacterium | reverse complement strand
AAGTCCTGATCTTCAAAGCCCACCTTGATGACTGAGTTCTCGCCAGCAGGCGTGTGCTGCTTCACGACCATGCCAACTTGTTCGGTCCAGAACTTGGCGCAGGCCAGCTCATCCTTGACGTAGAGAACTACGTATCCAACCTTCATGACTATCTCCCAACTCGAAGGCGCAGCAGTGGCCGCGCTTAAAGAATCATGCCTTTAGAACGACGACCCTGAGCCTTTTGCATCTCGCGCGAGGCGTCGCGCTCAGCAATCGCATTGCGCTTGTCGTGCGTCTTGCGACCGCGAGCCAGGCCAATCTCGACCTTGACGCGACCGTCCTTGAAGTACAGAGACAGCGGCACAAGCGTGTAACCCTGGCGAGAGACTGCAGCAGAAATCTTGCGAATCTCGTCGCGGTTCAAGAGCATCTTGCGCTTGCGCTTGGGCTCATGGTTGGTCCACGTGCCCTGCTCGTATTCGGGGATATGCACGTTGTGGAGGAAAGCTTCTCCTCCATCAATCATGGCGAAGCCATCGACGAGTGAAGCACGGCCGAGGCGAAGCGATTTGACCTCTGTGCCCACGAGAACGAGGCCCGCCTCGAATACTTCATCAATGCTGAAGTCGTGGCGCGCCTTTTTGTTCTGGGCAATGAGCTTTCGCCCTGTCTCGCGTGGCATAACGGCGTGAGACTAGTCCACGCAGCTGACCTTCGACTTCTTGCCGCCGAACCAACCCATTGGATCGTAAGGCGTACCGTTCTTGCGAACTTCGAAGTGAAGGTGTGCGCCAGTCGACCAACCAGTGGTGCCGACGTAGCCGATGATTTCGCCGCGCTTCACGCGCTCGCCGTCTTTGACGGACTGACGTGACTGGTGAGCGTAGAAAGTGACGATGCCGTCGCCGTGGCTGATCAGTGTGTAGCGGCCGTACGGTCCGCCGTTGCCGACATAACCGACAATGCCGTCTTCGACCGAACGAATCGGCGTGCCACTCGACGCACCGAGATCGATGCCGGTGTGGCATGAGTGATAGCCGTAGACAGGGTGGGTACGCCAGCCGGTGTACTGCGTGATGTGCGCGCCAGCGACTGGCCACAAGAAGTTGTCGTTGCCACTCAGACCACTGCCCGCGTTGCCAGCACTGTTTGCCAAGTCCTTGAGGCGCTTTTGTTCCCGCTTCAATGCGACGTAGCGCTTCTTGACGGCGGCGCGGTGGCGCATCGCAATCTTCATTGCGGCTTGTTTCTTGGCGACGATGCGGTTGACCTTGTTCTGCGCGGCCGTGGCTTGCTTGGCGGCGGTGAGCGCATCGAGCACGACGGCTTCTGCGGCCGCTTTCTTCTGCGCCTTCTTCTGCTCCAGCGATGCGAGGTACTTGGTCTGATATGCCAGCTTGGTCTGCGTCTTGGCGAGGCTCGAAATCAGTGCACGCTTGCTATCGGTCCATGAGTTGACCGCAGCGACGCGCGACGTAAATTCGCTGGGCGTCTCGGACGACAAAATCATCGTGAGCTCGGACATCGGACCTTGGCGATAGACAGAACGAATGAGCTTGGTGACTTCAATCTTCTGGCTGTCGAGTTTCGTGACAGTCTTGTTGAGAGTCGTCTCCGCCTTGTCACTTTTCTTCGTGACCTTGATCAACTCAGAGTGAGCAGACGCATCGTTTGCTTTCGCGCGAGCGAGGGCGGCCTGCGCCTTCTTGAGTGCAGCTTGTGCAGCTGGCAGATTCTTGGCTGCTTCGCGGTAGTCCTTCATCGCCTTGCGCACAGATGCGTTTGCGTTGTCGAGGTCTTCGCCCACCTGCTGAATCTGGTTGTTCAGATTCGCTTTAGGCACTACGACCGCAGCATGCGCCGGCATCGCCAGAGCACCGACTAGCACGCTAGCCAGCACAACCTTTGATGCCTGTGAGAACACGAAAATCAAACCTTGAGGTACTTGCGCAGCGTCAAGCCTGCAGCTACGACGGCGAGTCCGATGCCCGCTGCCAGGAGTGCAGGGATGATTGCGTAAAGCGCATCCCAATCAATGAACGTGGTGAAAGTGAACGTCGACGCCAACGTCTGGTCAATGAGGTAGTACTTGCCGGCAGCAAGCGCACCGACCGCGACCAGTGTGCCCAGGACAGCTGCAAGAGCAGCCTCAACCAGGAACGGGAATCGAATCGACCAGTTGCTCGCACCGACGAGTCGCATGATCGACGTCTCGCGGCGTCGGCTGAATGCGGCCACGCGCATCGTGTTCGAGATGAGTAGACCCGTCACGACGAGCATGACGACAGCGATCACGAGTGCAAGGTTCTGAAGGCCCGACAGCGCCTTAAAGAGACGCTCGAGTGACGCACGCTGATCGCGGACATCTTCGACGCCATTGCGGTCGACGAATGCGGCTGCGATGACCGCGAACTTGGTCGGATCAGAAAGTTTGACGCGGAAAGATTCTGGCATCTGATCGACCGTTGCGGTGTCAGCCAGCGGCGAATCTTTGAACTGCTCCTTGAAGCGCTTCAGGGCCTCAGTCTTTGATTCGTAGTAGACAGTCTCGACCAGCGGCTTAAGACCTTCGAGTTCTTCGCGAATCTTGTCTTTCTCTGCCTTCGAGATTTCGCCGTCGGCGCACGATGGTGCGTCGCTAATTTCGCCGCACAAGAAGATGGAGACCTCGACGCGGTCGTACCAGTAGTCCTTCATCTGGCCCACCTGGGCGCGGACCAACAAGCTCGCACCAAAGAGGGACAGAGAAACAGCAACCGTAATGATGACGGCGATGGTCAGAGTGACGTTGCGGCGAAGGCCGATGCCAACTTCTTTAAGCACAAATCCGATACGCATCAGGCACCTGCTCCGTAAACGCCGCGGGCTTGGTCGCGCACAACATGGCCGGTATCAATCTCAATAACGCGCTTGCGCATCTGGTCGACGATGGCGACGTCGTGAGTTGCCATCACCACCGTCGTGCCGATGCGGTTGATGCGATCGAGAAGTTTCATGATGCCGACGGAGGTCTCTGGGTCGAGGTTGCCGGTTGGTTCGTCGGCGATCAGAACCGAAGGACGGTTGATGAACGCGCGCGCAATGGCCACGCGCTGCTGCTCACCACCCGAGATTTCGTTCGGGTAGCTGTCTTCTTTGCCTTCGAGGCCGACGAGCTCGAGAACGTTCGGGATGACTCGCTTGATCTCAGACGACGGGCGGCCGATCACTTCGAGTGCGAAAGCGACGTTGCCTGCGACGGTCTTGTTAGGCAGCAAGCGGAAGTCCTGGAACACGCAGCCAATCTGGCGGCGCAGCATCGGGACCTTCCAGCTAGGCATCTTGTTGAGATCCTTGCCAGCGACCCAGATGTTGCCTGAAGTCGGGCGCTCTTCGCGCAATGCGAGGCGCAGGAAGGTTGACTTGCCTGAGCCCGAAGCGCCCACGAGGAAGACGAACTCGCCCTTGTCGATGTCGACAGAGACGTCGTCGAGAGCCGGCCGGGGGGCGCCCTTGTAGATCTTGGTTACGTTTTCGAAACGAATCACACATGCACCTTGGGAAGTAGGGGGCGAGGTGAGGTCAGTCTAGGCAACCGAACCTGTGGAAGCCGTGTTAAACACAGCCGAAAAACGGGCTAAAACGGACAATTTTGTTAAGAATGTGCAGACTTTCGCCAGCGAATGCCAGCTTCAATCAATTCATCAATTTCGCCGTCGAGCACAGCTGAAGTATTGCCCGTCTCGTACTCGGTGCGAGCGTCTTTGACCATTTGGTAGGGATGCAGCACGTAATTGCGCATCTGGGTGCCCCATGACCCGGCGGAATCGCCCTTAAGGGCATCGATCTTGGCCTGCTCTTCTTGGCGCTTGCGCTCAAGCAGCTTCGCCTGCAAGACGACCATTGCGGTCGCGCGGTTCTGCAGCTGAGAACGCTCGTTCTGGCACGAGACCACAATGCCGGTCGGGACGTGAGTCAGGCGGACGGCCGAGTCGGTCGTGTTGACGCCTTGGCCGCCTGGGCCCGACGAGCGATACACGTCGACGCGGATCTCGTCTTCAGGAATCTCAATTGAGTCGGCCTGCTCGACCACTGGGATGACTTCGACGCCAGCGAACGAGGTCTGGCGACGGCCCTGATTGTCGAAAGGCGAAATGCGCACAAGGCGATGCGTCCCCTGCTCGACCGAGAGAGTGCCGTAGGCATATGGAGCGTGCACAGCGAAGGTCGCGGACTTGATACCGGCTTCTTCGGCATAGGACGTTTCGTAGACCTCGGTCGGCCAGCCGTGGCGTTCGCAGTAGCGGATGTACATGCGCAGCAGCATTTCCGCCCAGTCTGCAGCATCGACGCCGCCGGCTTCGGAGCGAATCGTGATGAGCGCTTCGCGGGCATCGTAAGGACCATTCAGCAGCGTACGAACTTCGATTTCGCTGACGGCGTGATCCAAGCTCGTGAGTTCCTTGTCGACCTCGGCGAACGAGTCAGCATCGCTCTCCATCTCGGCGAGTTCCAAAAGCACCGCGACGTCATCGAGTCGGCGTCGCAAGGTCACGACGCGATTGAGCTCTGCCTGAAGAAACGAAAGGCGGGAGGTGACCGACTGCGCGTGAGCCTGGTCGTCCCAGAGATTCGGCGCAGAGGCCTGAGTCTCGAGATCAACGATTTCGGCGCGCATTGACTCAAGGTTCATGACCTTCTCAACAGTGAGAAGCGTCGATGAAAGAGCTGCGATCTGCTCACGAGGTTCTAGCGCCATAACGCGGCGTAGCCTAGACCGTGTTCTTGATAGCCCTTGGCAGTTAGCCTTGGACGCATGCGTCTGGCGGTACTTGATATTGGTTCGAACACCGTCCACCTGCTCGTGGTGGACGCGCACCTTGGCGCGGCACCTATCCCAGCGACTTCGATCAAGCACGAGATGCGCCTTGCTGAGCATCTCACTGACCGCGGTGAGCTGACCTCTAACACCGTGGACGACCTCACGACGATCATCAGTCAGTGCCTGAGCGTCGCCGAGGATCTAGGTTGCACGGAAGTTTTGGCATTTGCGACCTCTGCAATTCGAGAGGCCGCAAACGGTGACGCCGTCCTCGCAGCGGTTCGAGCCGAGACCGGTATCGACCTACAGATTCTCAGCGGTTCTGATGAAGCTCGACTCACATTCCTCGCCGTCCGCCGATGGTTCGGCTGGTCCTCGCGCAATTTGCTGGTACTCGATATTGGCGGAGGTTCGCTTGAAATCGCAGCGGGCCGCGACGAATATCCCTCGAGTGCAACATCGGTGCCGCTCGGCGCTGGTCGATTGGCCCGCAACTTCTTCAGTTCTGATCCCGTCAAAGAGTCCGACGTCAAGTCGCTGCGCAAACATGCTCGCGCGCTGTTAGCTGAGGCTGCACCGACTGTGCTCGCCGCTGGGCAACTCGATCACGTGGTCGCAACCAGCAAGACTTTCCGTTCGCTCGCCCGCATCGCCGGTGCGGCCCCAGCGTCTGATGGTCCGTTCGTTCAACGCCGTCTACGGCGCGCCGACCTCAAGCTGTGGGTGCCACGCTTGGCGAATATGAGCTCGAAGCAGCGCGCTGCTCTTCCCGGTGTTTCACCAATGCGCGCAACCCAGGTGCTCGCTGGTGCAGTCGTGGCTGAGGCCTGCATGGATTTTTTCAATCTCGACGAACTCGAAATCGGACCGTGGGCTCTACGCGAAGGAATCATCCTCAGCTGGCTTGACCACTTCGATCACGGCATTCGAATCACTGACACTGACGAATCTGCGTAGATGCGCGTGCTCGCAGTCGCTCCCCACCCGAAGGGCGAGTCGATTGTCCGAGATGTGCGCAGCGTGACGAGGCGAGCAGTGACGCTGAACTCCTCGATCTTCACCGTGAAACTCTCCCCCTGCAGACTCCGGGTTGCTGCGGCCAGCGCAGACGTTCGGGCAACATCAATATCCGAAATGACTCCGGTGACCTTGAATGTCGCGAGCTGAAGCTCGTTGGCCGCCGCCAAAATTGCGGCGTCGGTCGCAAACTGCAGAGTTCGATGCTGATGCATCGACACGACTATCTGCGTCGTCGCCACGGCCACTAGCAAACCAACTGCGGCACAGCCGACCACCCATAAGAGGATGGAGCCCTCGTCGCTGGGTCTACTGACCATACGCATCACGCCCTAACGTCATCGTGGATGCAATCTCACCCAGTACGCCGGACTGAACTTTGGTCGTCACAGAAACACTGGTCGCAGTCGCATCACAACTAGGCACGCATGACATGGTGATGCGCATAGGAAGCGACGAGGTCTGCACTAAACGAGCACGCGCGGCCGCAAACACAGTGGCGCGTGATGCGGTCTCCGTGACTGTCCATGTGCGCGCGAGCGTCATCGATGCGGTATCTGCGAGTCTGTAGGCCGTCGCGACTCGCGCGATTGATTCGACTGCAGGCAACAGCAACGTCCCGAAAACCATGACTGCCAACGCCAGCTCAAGAATCACGTTTCCGTCGTCACGCCGAAGATGCTTCACTCAATCACCGCAGTCGTTGAGACGGTCGTCGTCAAACCTGGGATCAGCGTTACGCCGGCGGGAAGCACTTCGAGTCGCACCTCATAGAGATTCTCACCTGCGCCAAGGGGAACTTCAGACCATGAGACCTGCCGCACTTCAATGCCGCTGTCACCCAGTGCGGTGCTCAGGTTCGCAAACTCGAGACCTGGATCACCACCTAATGCCGCGCCCGCTGCCACCGCATCGCGAAGTCGCTCCGCGACAATCTCGCGGGTCCACACCACGGCCGCCATCTGCACGAGTCCTACGAGAAGCAACGCCACGAGAGGCGCCAGCATCACGAAACCGAGCAACGCATTGCCGTCCGCACCAGCGACGTGTGCTCGGATGCGACTACAGCGACACTGCAGAGATGGCACGGTCAAGCACAGAGGTCAGCTGGCCATCAGCGATGAGCCAGATCGCTGTCACGAGACCTGCAGTCATCACTGTGACAAGAACCCAGCCAGGAATGTCGCCGCGGTCGTCGATGAGAAGTGCGTTCAATCGGCGAATGAGAGTTTTCATGTGTATGCCTTTCACTTTTAGGTGAGGGAAGTCAGCGAGCCCACCGCTGGGAAGAGGGCAACAGCGGTGATGCTCGGCAAGATGCCGAAAACCACCGGAAGCATCATCTGAACATCCTTCTTGGATGCGATTTCGAGCAATTGCCGACGGCATTCAGCTCTGATTTCTTGGGCGAGCGACTGCAGCACGTCAGCAATTGGCGTGCCGCGTTCTGTCGACACAATCAGCGCGTTGGCGACTCGCTGCGTCGGCGAGTGGTCACTGGCGTTGATGACCTGCTGTAACCGCTCGACCACTGCGACCTCGCCGTCTGCAGCCATGGGTCGCCACAAAACTTGGAGTTCTGCGTCTAGCTTCGGAAACAAGCTGTTCATGGCTGCTCGGAGACCCGAGCCCGTCGACATCGTGATGGCCAACATGTCGAGAAAAGCCGGCGTGAGCAGTGACTGTCGAATCAGCAGTCTCTTTCGCTCAGATGCCGCCTGCTGCTGTCGAACAAATGCGGCGACTGCCCCGCCCACGAGGCAGCCCGGCAGCGCAGCGGGCGCGCCTTTTAAGCCAGCGAGCAGCAATGCTCCGGCCACAGCACCAGCGATCATCCAACTCACATCGGCTACATCGACTTCGAGCTGTTTCGCCAACTTCGCGACCGCATGCCCAAACCAATCTCGTGCGTCGATTGAAATTGCCAGCCACACACCAATGCCGAAAAGTGCGCCGAATACGGCACCGACGATGGCGCCAAAGTCGCTTGTCATCGCATCACGTCCATCGCATCGATCTGCGCGACTTTGCGCATCGCTACATACGACAGTGCGCAGACAACCGAGACGCCCATGATGACAACCAGACCAACCGCAGACACATAACTCGCTCGGACTTCGGGCCGCGCACCTGTGAGCGCAAGCACCACCCACGGAGCGGCGACTGCCACCTTTGCCGATGTCACCGTCACCGACTGCCGACCTCGGATCTCATGAACGAGCTGCTCCTGTGCGCGGACATTGCGTGCTAGCTGCGATAGAAGTGTGGCGACCGAGCGCCCGCCTTGGCGATGAGCAATCTCGATGGTCTGAGCGAACTGCTCGAACGCTGCGGCATCGATTGCACTCCGAAGACTCGCCAGTGACGAATCGAAACCGAGCCCCTCTCGCCACTCATCCTGTGCCAGCGAGAACAGCCGCTTGTGCGCAGGATCGAGACGCGAACCCGCCTCAAACATCGCTTGCGGAACACTCACTCCAGCACGCACGCCACTGGCTACATCGTCAATGAACTGCGGCC
>JBDLPZ010000175.1:0-3428 GCA_039800825.1 Actinomycetota bacterium | reverse complement strand
AATGCGCGCCACTTGGAAGGATTGGGACGCATCACCGGCGCGAGCGAGCCACCAGCGGCCACCCACAAGCGAGTCGGCGCGCACTCGGCACCTGCAGCCAATGCGACCAGTAGGCCCGAGTCGCCAGTCAACGAAGGAGTCTGTGTGACTGCATCCAAAAAGCCGGGCTCGGCCAGGTGTTGATCAACCCATGCCGCGGCCTTTGTTCCCAAATCTTCTAACGGGACACTTGAGCCAGTTCCGCGCCACTCGACAGTCACAACATCGTGCGCCGCTGCGTCCCAGCCAGCGACAGCGACTTGGTCGATCGCAGTGCCGTTGTCATCCACGACTGACTGCGCGAGCAACTGGAGCCCGCGGCGCATGACCTCCAACCCGTCGGCCTGAAACTCGCGCACCGTTAGCTTGCGAAAGAACTCACGAGATTCCGCACGCCAGTCGTCAATCGGCTCGTGCAGAAGTTCAGCGGCCAACTCATGGCCCACTTTGGTCGAGCTCGTCGAACCAGTCACAACACTTCGAAACTTCATCGTCCTCGTGCCACCTCTGCGATTGAGATGCCGGCCAACGTAACTAGACCGCCGACTACTTGCCAGAGCGAAAGAGTCTCGCCCATCACGATCAACGCCACCACCGAGGCCAACACTGGTTCAGTCATGCCAATCGCGGACGCTTGCTGCGCACTGATGTGGTTCATTGCCATCAGAGCGAGCCAGAACGGAATAACGGTGCCCATCACAACCATCCAGGTCGCCATCCCCCACAGTGGCGCATCAAACTTCACGAAGCTCGTCGCAATTTCACCGACGCCAGCTAGCCGTTCAAACGGGAAGGTCCACCACGGCTGAAACACTGCCCAAAAGGCCGCAGCCATACCGAAGCCCCACATGGTCAGCGACAGCGAATCGCGTCGGTACTGCCCTGTCAGCAGCCGCTCGCCTGCCAGGTAATAGATGGCAAGAGCCGCAGCAGCCCCGAGCGAGGCGGTCACTCCGAGCACATCAAGACGAAAGCCATTCCATACTTCAGTAATCAGTACCAGACCGCTGAGTGCAACAAACAAGCCAAGCCACACCATCCGCTGAATGTGGTGGTTCCACGCGAACTTCACCCACACCGCGACCATCAATGGCGCCGTAAATTCCAAGATCAGAGCCACCCCGACTGGCAAGAGATGAATGCCAATGAAGTACAACCATTGAGTCATCGTCACGCCGAGAATTCCGTAGAGCGCAATGAGTCTGAACTCGCCCCAGCCGTTTATCCGCAAAGCCTTTGGGCGTGTAATCAGTACAGCGACCAGCAGCACCACAAACGCGGCGGATGCTCGCAATTGAGACAGTCGCGTCGCGTCGAGTTGCTCCATCAACAACTTAGATACCGTGCCGTTGATACTGAACAGCATCGCCGCTGACATGTACAACGCATAGCCCACTACGGGGCGGCGGACAGAACTCACTTATTGAACCGACCGATAGATGTCGAGGGTGCGCTGTGCAATGGCATCCCAACCGAAGTGCTCCATCGCGCGCTGTCGACCGGCTACGCCCATCTCGTGTGAACGCGTTGGGTTATCAAGCGCGTCGACCAATGCGGCCGCGAAATTCGCTTCGAATTCGCCGATCGAATCTGGCGTGTAATCGACGAGGGTTCCTGTCACGCCATCGACGACAACCTCGGGGATACCGCCGACCGCACTCGCCACGACGGCGGTGCCACATGCCATCGCTTCAAGATTGACGATGCCAAGCGGTTCATAAATCGATGGGCAGGCGAACACAGCAGCATGACTTAAGAGAACAATGAGTTCAGCCTTGCTGACTTGAGTTTCGAGCCAAATGACATCGTTCGGGCGGCTCGACTTGAGTGAGCTCACTGCGGCAGCAACTTCGTCACCGATGTGTTTCTCATCAGGAGATGAAGCCGCGAGAACCAACTGCACATCGCGAGGCAGCGATGCAGCGGCGCGAAGCAAGTGGATCAGACCCTTCTGACGAGTGATGCGACCAACGAAAAGCACATACGGACGAGTCGGATCGATGCCGTACTTGGCGAGCACTGACTCATCCATCGTCGGAACAAAGACGGAGACGTCAATGCCGTTGTACACAACCGGCACTTTTGCTGGATCAACAAACGGGTAGCAATCGAGAATGTCCTGGCGCATGCCCGCGCTGACCGCAATGACTGCATCGGCTGCGCGGTAGGTCTCGGCCTCGATCCACGATGAGACTCGATAGCCGCCGCCGAGCTGGTCGGCCTTCCATGGGCGGCGCGGCTCAAGCGAGTGCGCGGTGATGATGTGTGGGACGCCGTTGGTGGCGGCAGCAAGATGGCCCGCAAGGTTGGCGTACCAAGTGTGGGAATGCACAACGTCTCCGCCGGCCGCTGAGATAGCAGCTGCAATAGACACGTCGGTTTGGATCACGGACAGTGCGGGGTTAAGTCCCTCTGAAGAAGCGAGCGCGAATGCCATTGCGTCAGGACGCTCAGCCCCCATGCAGTAGACATCAACGTCCATCAGGGACTTGAGGGATTTGACCAACTCGGTCACGTGGACGCCGGCACCGCCGTACACCTCGGGTGGCCATTCACGGGTAACGATTGCAGCACGCATGGGCGCAACCCTAGATGTAGCTGTATCTCTCAATCTAGGGTTCGGTCATGGCTCACGAACCCAAAGTCCTCGGAATCGTTCTCGCAGGTGGCGAAGGCAAACGGCTTATGCCGCTGACCGCTGACCGCGCCAAGCCAGCCGTGCCCTTCGGTGGCGCATACCGCTTGATTGACTTCGTTCTCTCAAACATCGCTAACGCGGGCTTTCGCAAGATTTGTGTGCTGACGCAGTACAAGTCGCACTCTCTCGACCGCCACATTTCAACCGCATGGCGTCAGGCAGCGATGTTCGGCGACTACATCACGCCAGTGCCTGCACAGCAGCGCCTCGGACCTCGCTGGTACACCGGCTCTGCAGACGCGATCTTGCAGTCCCTCAACCTCATTTATGACGAGAACCCTGACTACGTCTTGGTCTTCGGCGCTGACCACGTCTACCGCATGGATCCACGCCAGATGCTCGATCAGCACATTGACTCTGGCGCTGCTGTCACCGTCGCCGGCATTCGCCAGCCACGCTCCGAAGCACACGCTTTCGGCGTCATTGAGACTGGCCCAGACGGTCGCACAATCACACAGTTCCTCGAGAAGCCAGCCGACCCTCCGTCGATTCCTGGTTCACCCGATGAATCGTTTGTGTCGATGGGCAACTACATCTTTACCGCTAAGGCGCTGATTGAAACTCTTCTAGCTGACGCAGAAGACGAATCGTCCATGCACGATATGGGCGGCAACATCATTCCTGCGATGACCGCAGCTGGCCTCGCAGAGGTTTATGACTTCGCTGACAATGTGGTGCCGGGATCTACGGA
>JBDLPZ010000174.1:0-3230 GCA_039800825.1 Actinomycetota bacterium | reverse complement strand
CTGATCGCCCATATTCCAACCTTCACCGATGACCAGGATAGTTGGATCAACCGCAGTGACAGCGGCACGAACCTGCTGCATCGTGGTGACGTCGTGAATACCCATGAGGTCGAAGCGGAAGCCGTCGAGCTTGTATTCGCTAGCCCAGTAGGCAACGGACTCCACAATGAACTTGCGGACCATTGGACGCTCAGACGCAGTTTCATTGCCCACACCCGTGCCGTTGGCGAAAGTTCCGTTTGCGTTCTTGCGGAAGTAGTAGCCAGGAACAAGCTTCTCGAAGCTGTGAGCCGTGGCTTCGAAGACGTGGTTGTAAACGACGTCCATGACGACGCGCAGTCCACGCGAGTGCAAGTACGCAACCGTCTGCTTCAGCTCCGTGATGCGATTGGTTGGGTTTGCAGGCTGCGTCGAGTAGCTGCCTTCAGGAACGTTGTAGTTCATCGGGTCGTAGCCCCAATTGAACTGCGTGTTCAGTGATTCATCCACGGTCTTGTAGTCGTAGATAGGTAGCAGCTGCACGTGGGATACGCCGAGATCCTTGATGGCGTCGATGCCAGTCTTTGTCTTGCCGTCTGGCGCTTTGGTACCAGCTTCGGTCAGTCCAAGGAACTTGCCCTTATGCGCCGCTGAGATACCGCTGGATGCGTCCATCGAGAGATCGCGAACATGCAGTTCATAGAAAATTGCATCGGTTGGCTTGCCGCTGAACGCTGGACGCTTAGAAGCGTCAAAGCCAGCTGGATCGGTTGCTGCCAGGTCGACAACGACACCGCGGCGACCGTTGATGGTCGCGGCGCGAACGTATGGGTCGACAGCTTCACTCGTGCGACCACCAAGGTCAACACGGTAGGTGTAAATCGTGCCGTTCTGGTCGCCAGACAGTGATGCGGTCCACGTGCCGTTGACGCTCTTCGTCATCGGGTAGGCGGTAGGAATAGCACCTGCATCTGCTGATGGGTAGACAAGAAGTTCTGCACCACGAGACGTCGGCGCCCAAACACGGAAATCAGTCTTGGCAGAGGTGTAAGTGTTGCCGAGATCCGAGCCGGTGTAGGTGTAGAGGTCGTTGAATGCTTGAGAGTTGAGCACCTTGCCGAGGATGAGGCCGGCTGATCCAAACGTCGGATGCGAAAGGGTGTACTCGCCATCGAGCGCCAAGTCGCTATCGACGGTGATTGTGAGATTTGGAGAGTAGGTCGCGCCTGCCTTGCCTGCTACCGAAGTAATCGTTGGATTGCCAGGGCCGGTCAGCGTGAAGTCGTTTGCGCCTGCACCGATTGGGCCAAAGCGCTTGTTCACGACAACGGAAATTGTGCGTAGGGTGTCGATTGATGCACCAGTGATTGCTGGGGTCACGACTGGCTCCGAGTAGTAAATCGTCGGGTCATTTTGTACGAGCCAAATTTCGGCCGAGCCGTCTTGCTTAAAGGTCGTAATGAATCGATCTGGGCCAACGTCTTTTTGTTCCCAGTTGTTCAAGCGAACAATGAATCCGACTTTGGTATCAGCAGCGGTGGTTGGAACTGCGAATGTTCCGACTTTGCCGTAGGCATCGTCACCGGTGAATTGGTAGGCAGCACCCGTGTTGGATGCATCTCCCCAGAGCCACATATTCCAGCCGGTGTAGTCGCTTTCGACACGCTGATAGTGGATGGTGATGCTCGTTGTTGCCGCGAGTGCGTTGGCGGGCACGCTTGTTGCGAACATAACGGCTGAAACCGCTGCAGCCACAATGCCAAAGACGCGATTGCGCATGAAACTCCCTTTCGAGTTCTTCGTTGAACTTGCCTAATGTAACGGCACGAGCGGCACAGACCATTTCCGTTACCGTGCTGTTATCAAGCTGGAATCGGCTAGCTCGTCACTAGCCCGTCACTTGGCCGCGCGGGCCGCCGACGGCGCCCTGTTTGCCGATGTGTGCGCGCTCGCCAGCCGCGCGACCGGCTTTGGTGGCGACACCACCAAGACCGCCTGCCCCGGCCCCGGAATAACCACCCCAACTGCCCCGAGCTTCAGACACGCGAGAGTGGTATTCGTTGATTTCTTTGGCCTTATCGCGAAGCACAATGGCTGTCGACAGCAATGCGTCTTTCTCGTCCGCGGTTCGCTGCGCGACCGCTTCTTCTCGTGCCGCCATCACACGGTCAGTGATCGATGAAGTGAAGCCCGCGTAAAACGCGCCGCGAGCAGTCAGCGCCGTGTGCTTCTTTTTAGTCGGCACGCGATAGCCCAGACGATTAGTCGTGTAGGCAGAGTACGTATCGCCTTTCCATTCGCCCTGCCGCAACCACGACGTGCCCATGGCAACCATCTGCGTCGCGAGCGAGTTAAAGAGCACTTCTGTGACTTCAATATCGCTCGGCATTCCGTATGCGATCACGTATGTCGAGTTGTGGGCGATATCGACTTTGCAATCGTTGGCGTGTGCGAGTCCAATAAACAATGAAATTAAATGTCGATTGGCCCGCGCTCGTAACTCGCCAATCTGGATTGTCTTCGTGATGGGCTGCTGCCGAGCTTCGCGTTTGTCGGTCGCAGCTCGTGCCATCGCGAGATCGACCGAGGCCAAAGTCGCCAGCTGCTGAGCTTTAGCGAGGAATGCTTCTGCCTCGTGCTGGTTAGTCGTTCGCTCAGCCATCGCAAGCAGCGCGGAGATCTTGGTGATTGTGCTCATTGGCGCACCGTCGCGTTGATACTCACACCGCTGGCATCAAAAGCGGCTGTCAAAAGCAGGGCAGCCTCCGGGCCGATGAACCACGAGACCAGCGTGACGTACGTCGAGGCGAACTCCACACCGTGCGGCGCGAGCTCGGCATCGATGCCTGCGACGACGATGTGATGAGCAATCTCGTGCAAGACCACGAGCTCGCGCATGGCCCATTCACTACCAACGGGCATCGCGATGGTCGCGGTCTCGTACTCGTAGTGGGCCATTGATTCGCCGCTTCGCGATCGAACGAGCACGGCCGGCAGAAAGCCCCACGCAGATGTCACTCGGTGATCGTTGAGGACTACCGCAACGAACCGCCGCACCTGCTCAAGCGTCGTAAACCGCTGCTCGAGAGGCGGTGTCAGCCTTGATCCGAAGAAATCGATGGTTTGACCGGGACGCGACAGCGCGGCCGTTACCTGCTGCTCAGCCGCGTAAACGCGGGCACGGAGGGCATCTCGGGTCATGGGAGCGGATTCTGCCTGCACGGGGTGACGAAACAAGCCACGCAGCACTA
>JBDLPZ010000173.1:0-6292 GCA_039800825.1 Actinomycetota bacterium | reverse complement strand
TCGGAACTCTGGCAGCGATAACAATCGTGCAGCTGATTGCCTTGTCCCAATTCAGCTGGGAGACAATCCCCGTCATGCCATGGTCGACCATCATCGGTGTGTGCCTGGGGGTGCCTGTGGTGACGGCGCTGGTCGCCTACGCCACGACGCGAAGCCACTTCAGCATCCGTCGACGACGCGACTAGAGGAGAGTGGCGACCCTGACACTAGAGTCGCCACATCGTGACAGAACAGCACAAACCCGAAGGTCCACTCGCCACCGCCGTTGCACTGATGGTGGGCGGCGCTGCCAGCAACCAGGTTGGTGCGGCTTTTGGTGCGCGCGCATTCCCTGCCCTTGGGCCCGCGGGCGTGGTCGCGGTCCGGCAGATTGTCGCTGCAATCGTGCTGTGTGCAGCCGCTCGTCCAAAGTTCTGGCGATACAGCGCACATCAGATCAAACCGATTCTCTTTCTGGCTCTGGTGTTCGCGACGATGAACCTCAGTCTGTACATGGCTATTGAGCACATTGGTCTCGGTCTCGCGGTGACGCTCGAGTTTCTCGGACCACTCGGCGTCGCACTCGCGGGCTCACACACCCGGCACGACTTCTTCACCGCCATCGCCGTAGGCATTGGCGTGTACGTGCTGGTGTTGCCCGACGCCAACAGCGACTGGGTCGGCATCGGACTCGGCTTAACCGCCGCTGCATGCTGGGCTGCATACATTCTCACCAACCGCGTCGTCGGCACTCGCGTGCCGGGCATTGAAGGTGTTGCGACTGCAACGCTCATGTCATCGATGCTCTACACGCCCGTGCTGGTGCATCTCGGCATGCAAGGGCTACTCACAGGCACGCCACTGTTGTCGGCAATCGCAGCTGGTGTCATGGCCTCGGCGATTCCGTATGCCTTCGACATGCTCGCGTTGCGACGCGTCGACTCGCGCTTCTTCGGGGTGTTTATGAGCGCGCATCCGGTCATGGCCGCACTGGCTGGACTCGTGATTCTGCAGCAGCGGCTCTCGTTGCATGAGGTCATCGGCATGAGCGTTGTAGTCATTGCGAACGCGATCACGGTCGCCAAAGCCCGCAACTAACCGAGATTCGCGCAACCTGTACGTCTACACACGCTGACAGCGAGTCTGCACGTACAGGTTGTCGAGATTAGGCTGCCAGAGTGACTTTGCAGGGATGGCTCATCACGGACCCAGACTGTGGCTTTTGCCAACGCAGCGCCGGCTGGCTCGTCGAACACTTCGCTGGCCCATGGAAGAACACGCCTGCCACTTCCGCAGTTCTCAGCCGCTTCGACATCACTGAAGAGCAAGCCAGCCAAGCCGTCTGGTTCGTCGTGACGAGCGATGACCTCATCGTGAGCAAACACCGCGGCTCCTCCGCAGTCGCACGGCTCATCTCATTGAGGGGTGGATTCTGGAATGCCGCACGAATCGCAGAAGTGCCGCCGTTCGTCTGGTTGGCTCAATCCGCTTACCGCGTGATCGCCCGAAACAGGCACCGGTTGCCAGGCGCGACGGCCGCCTGCGAGCTTCCAAAGGCCGAATAGTTCGAACGCGTATGTGCACGTGAGCTAGGAGCGCACGCAGACATACGCGTTCTTGAAAAGCGCCCCATTAAGGGTGCAAAGTCGCGCAATCTGCTCCGAGTTCGAGCACCAGATCAACCAGTACGCGAATGTCGTCGTCAGACGTGCGGAAGTTGGTGAAGCACGGCCGCAGCCACACTCCCCCATCAATCGTCGCCGGCGACAAGAAGACGCGTCCATCAGTTTGAATGGCCCCACACAGCGCAGTGTTGTGCGCATCGATGTCTGAACAACCGTCGACCACATGGCGAATTGGAACGACCGACAGTTGCGGCCGATTCGGCAAGGTCTCGAGCGCGGCGTGCGCGTTGGCGATCTCCCAGAGAAGCTGCGCTTGTTCACAGTTGCGATAAATCGCTGCACGAAACGCGTCAGCGCCATGCGTTGCGAACGCGAGCCACAGCTTCAATGCGCGCAGCGGACGCGAGTACTCGAGCGTGATGTCGACAGCGTTGAAGTTCTCGCCCTCGTGTGGCATGTACGCCTCGTTATGCGAGAAAGTGCTCGCGAGCGCGCGCGTGTCCTTAACGAGCACAGCACTGCACGCCTTAGGCACGAACATCCACTTATGACAATCGACTGTGACAGAGTCGACTCGCTCGAGCCCCGCGAACACGGGACGCAACTGCGACACTGACGCCGCGGGCATGCCGTACGCACCATCGATGTGCAACCAAATGCCAAACTCCTGCGCGATGTCAGCTAGAGCATCAATCGGATCGATAGCACCTGTCAGAGTCGTACCCGTCGTCGCGACGATGGCGATTGGCGTGTACCCGGCCGCGACATCAGACTCGATGTGATGTCGCAGGTCTGCGGGATCCATGCGGCGTTCTGAATCGATCGCAATGCTGCGGACGAAATCCGCGCCAATGCCGAGCATTTCGGCCGCACGAATGTTTGAGTAGTGAGCCTCCGAAGAGCAGTAAATCGTCGGGAGCACGCCGACCAGACCGCGCTTGCGTGAACCAGGAATGATCGCTTCGCGAGCGGCCGCCAGTGCCGTCATATTGCTGATGGTTCCACCGCTGGTGAACGTGCCGCTGTGGGCGGGAAAGCCCAAGAAGTCCGCGAGCCAGTTGATGGTCTGCCATTCGAGCTGAGTCGCCGCACGCGCATCGACAGCGAGATTGACGTCGTACGTATGCGCGAGCAAATCGGCGAGCGCCCCGACTTCGAGACCACTCGAACCAATAAACGCGAAGAACCGCGGACGCGCCTGAGCAAGCGATGCGTCGAGCACTTCGGCCGCTCGGTCAATCATTTGCAACACGTCACTCGGCGCGGCTGGCAGAGAGGATTGCAGGAAGGCGAGGAGTTCTGGTGACGCGGGATGTTCTTCAGGGCGAGCGGAATCGAACTCCGCCCAGGCTGACGCGACGTGGGCGGTCGCACGAGCGAGCGCATCAGCGCGATGCTCCCCCAGCGACAAGCCCGCGACGATGCGGGATGGCTCGATCATTTGTGCATAGTAGCGACAAAAGCCTTGCTAGATTCGGGCTCATGGCTCCGACAAATCCGAATCGCGACAGGTACTGGCCGGCGATTGAGAAGAAGTACGGATTACCCATGTCGTACTGGTTCGACCAGATGAAGCAGCTCGAGGGTCAGAAGTATCCAGAGCAGGTCGCTTTCCTGCGCGAGAACCACGGCTTCACCCAGCCTCACGCCAACGCCCTCGTGCTCTATTGCCGCGGCAACACCACTTCACGCCGCTTTAACACCATCGGCGAATACCTCGCCGGAGCATCGCCTGAAGCCAGAGACAAAGTCCTCGAGATCTTCGGCGTCCTCCAGAAGAAGTTCAAGAACTCCGAGATCGTCATCGCGTGGAACCAGCCGATGCTGAAGGTCAATGACCAGTACGTCTTCGGAATGTCAGTGTTGAAGAGACACCTCTTGATGGCGTCATGGAGCACAGACGTGCTGGAGGCATTCTTGCCGCGCCTCGAGGGTTACAAGGTCAACAAGAAGACAATTGAGATTCCTTTCAATTGGAAGGTCGACAAGAAGCTGCTCACGGACATGGTCGCCGCGCGCATCGCAGAGACGGAGTAGCCGTGGTCGCGTTCAGCGAAATGACCCCAGAAGAGCAGATTGCAGACCTGTTGCCAGTCGCAGCAGAAGCCGCACGGCGATTTGGGCTCGAAGACTGCGACATTGAGTCGGTCAATCACGGGTACAACTCAACCTTCAAGGTGACATCGCAGGCTGGCGCGCAGTATGCGTTGCGAATCAACATCAACTCCGTCCGCTCACTCGCCAACACCCGCGCGGAAGTGGCGTGGATTAGTCAGCTCGCCGACCATCAAGAAATCAGCGTTCCACGGCCGGTCCTGACGGCCGAAGGTCAATCAGTCATGCGTGTGCCCCACCACAGCACCGACCGCGATCTGACAGTTGTGATGTACTCATGGCTCGACGGCGAAGACCTTGGGGACGAAGCCGGCCCTCAACAGCTCGAAGCCCTCGGTGCGACGATGGCGCGAATGCACGAACAGTCTCTGCATTTTGCTTTGCCCGACGATGCCGACCTACCTACCTTCTCCGACGTTCTGTGGAATACCCGAAACTGCCTGCTCGGAGATGAATCTGAACTTACCGCCGAGGAGCAGTCACTCCTGCGAGTCGCGTTCGCTGAAGTGCAGCAGGTGATGGATGCGATGTTCGCTCACACCGCTGCACAGGTCATTCACGCTGACCTGCATGGCTGGAATGTCAAGTGGCACGACAATCAAATATCCGTATTCGATTTCGATGACTGTGGCTTTGGACTACCGATCCAAGATTTGGCAACCACCCTGTACTACCTCGACACCGAGGAACAGGACAGCGCTGTTAAACGCGGCTACGAGACGGTGCGTCCGCTGCCTGCACACACTGAGCGGGATTTGCAGGCGCTACTTCTTCAGCGACGCATCCTGCTGTCCAACTACCTCTACGAAACGACTCATCCCGAACATCGCGCGATGGCGCCTGAGTACTTCGTGAAGACACTTCAGCGCATCGAGGCGTTCCTCCAGAATTAGGCCGCAGACGTAGCATTGGGCTATGCGTCTAATCAGCCTTACCGCTTCGTTGGGGCTGTGTCTCGCTCTTCTCGTCACCCCCACCGCCTATGCAGTCACTGAAGCAGACTGCACGATCACTGGGACAGCAGCCGGCGATGTCCTGGTCGGCACCGACGGCGACGACATCATCTGTGGTCTCGGCGGCAACGACGTAGTCGAGGCTGGCGAGGGCAACGACATCGTTCTGGGCGGAGATGGCAAGGACTCAATCGACGGCGGGCTTGGCGATGACAGAATTTTCGGTGGCCCTGGCGCGGATCTGCTCTGGGGTGGCGATGGTGAAGACGCACTCGCTGGTGCGGACGGAAACGACGGGCTCACTGGTGGTGACGGCGCTGACCGTCTCGCGGGTGGCGATGGCGTGGACTACTGCGCAGCCGACAGTGCGGACCCACTTCAGTCGAGCTGCTTTCGCGATGGCTCCAAGCCGCGCGTCATAGCGCTCGCGTATCAAAAGACGAAGTACAGCACGGATGCGGACGCGATCGTGCGACTGCGTGCGACCATCGCAGATGCGGGCACCGGCGTGATGAGTGTCGGCGCCGATGTCTGGGCCATGCAGACTCCATACACACTCAGCGCGAGCGGCAATAGCCTCTGTCTCGACCATGCGGCAGCGGTCGGCGAAGCGTGCCTGCTCAGTGGCAGTCGCAATCGTGGCGTATGGGAGCTGGCATTCCCACTGCCGGCGCACACCCCATCACGCAAGTTCAACCAGTTGGCATTCTTCGTCACCGACTCCGCGTCGAATCAGAGTTACATCGAGGCCGTCGGCAACCTGGCAGTCAGTTTCTCAACACTAAGCAACAGTCCCGACACCAAGGCGCCAGTCATCAAGACCGTAACGGCGGATGTACCCAAGACAGTCGACGCTCAAATCGCACCAACGTTTGAAGTCACAATTCAGGCGACAGACAACCTGAGCGGCATCAAAAGCCTGAGCGCGACTTTTCGGTCGGGATTATGTCGGTCGGCGAAACAGATGCAATCGAAGCTGTGTCAGAACGCTCCAAGCGATCGAGATAGCAACCAAGTCATCTTCACGCAGGCCGAATCCGGCTCATGGGCTGGAACGCTGCAGATTCAGCCTGGCATGTTCAATGCGCGATGGCGTCTATTCAATCTCTCCGTCCGCGACGCAGTCGGCAACAGCCGTGAGATCTACGGGAACGCCGTCACGGCTTTTGGAGTCCCTCATTTCACATTGGTCAACGGCACTGCCGCCACAATCAGTGACGTGGTGGCTCCGCTCATCACGTCAGTCTCAATCGCACCAACAATCGTCAATGCCTCAAACGCATCTGCCGTCTCTTTCGTCACAATCAAGGCCAGTGACAATGTCGGCATTTCGATCGTGTGGGCGTCGGTTGTCGGTCCAAACTCGTACGTCTCCGAGCCAGAGCTGTCGTGCACGTTGGTCGCAGGTAGCAAGAAGGCCGGCTCCTGGAAGTGTGGCGTACGCATCCCAGCTCACGGAGCCAGAGGCAAGTGGAGGGTGGTCTTCTTAGCTCGTGACTCTGCTGGAAATGACGCAGAACTTGCACCGGCCGTTGAAGCTCTTTCGAACAACGACGGCTACTTCGTCACAAACAATTAAGTCGATTAGAGCTTGCGGGTGGTCTTGACGACTGGTCCAAC
>JBDLPZ010000172.1:0-7464 GCA_039800825.1 Actinomycetota bacterium | reverse complement strand
TGGCGCCCACTGGTTGGTCGACAATCGTCCTGAGTTCTTCGAAGGAGTCAGCGAGGCAGTCGGTGAAGTGGGTGGTTTCTCGTTTGATGTGAACGAGGACATTCGCCTCTACATGATTGAGACTGCGGAAAAGGGCATCCGCTGGATGCAGCTCACCGCTCAAGGTCGTGCTGGCCACGGATCTATGCTCAATGACAGCAATGCTGTGACGCAGCTGGCTGAGACAGTCACACGAATCGGACAACATAAGTGGCCTATCGCGCTAACGAAGACTCATCAGGCCTTCGTTCATGAACTCTCAGACGCTTTCGGACTCGAACTTGATCCGTCAGACGTGGAAGGTGTCGTAAAGCTTCTTGGTCCGTTGGCACGAATGGTCGGCGCAACATTCACTAACACCGCGCAGCCGACCATGCTCCAAGCAGGCTACAAGCACAATGTGATTCCCGAGCATGCACACGCGTTTATCGATGGTCGCGTATTGCCAGGTTTCGAGGAGGATTTCGACAAGCAGTTCAACGCCCTGCTCGGTCCAAACATCGTCAGAACTGATCTTGTGCATGACATTGCTATCGAGACCGCTTTCGATGGTCCAACAATCGATTTGATGTGCCAAACCTTGCGCGAAGCTGATCCGAAGGCACGCCCAGTGCCGTACCTGATGAGTGGCGGCACGGACGCGAAGGCATTCAGCCGCCTCGATATTCGTTGCTACGGATTCATTCCACTGCAGTTGCCTGCGAATCTTGATTTCGCCGCGCTCTTCCATGGTGTCGACGAGCGTGTTCCTGTGGACTCACTGAAGTTCGGAGCGCGCGTGATGGATCGCTTCTTGCGACAGGCTTGAGTGGCTGTTTCTCTACTAGTGCTGGGCGCCGGCGTCGGGATAGCCCATCGCAGGAGCTGAAACTTCGTCGAGCACGCTGCGGATTTGAGTAGGCAAATCAAGCTCTGATGCTCTCAGCGCCAATCTCAGCTGGGCGGCCGTACGCGAACCGGTAATCGCGCTGGCGATTTTTCCGCTGCCAATAACCCAACTGAGTGCTACTTCTAGAGGGGATACCCCAAGACCTGTGGCAGCTGCGTTGACAGCTTCGACGACTGCTCGGCTGTCGTCATTAATGAGCGCTCTCGCAAAATTGCCCCAGTGCGGCGAGGCCGCACGCGAATCAGCAGGAATGCTGTTTCGATATTTACCGGTCAGGACGCCGCGCCCAAGCGGAGACCACGCCAGAGAACCGACGCCAAGCGCCTCAGCGGCAGGCAGAACTTCACGCTCCGCTCCGCGCTGGAGGAGTGAGTACTCAAATTCATGTGCTCCCAATAAGCCGCGGCCATCCATGAGCGAGTGAAGTCGGGTCATCTGCCACGCGGAATAGTTCGACACGCCTACGTACTGCGCATCGCCTTGATCTAGAACGTGCAGAAGGGTTGATGCGACTTCCTCAAGGGGTGTGTTTGCGTCATACACGTGGACCAGCCACACATCGACCGAATCCACGGCCAGCCGCTGAAGTGAACGTTCAAGACCCCTTAACAGGTTGCTGCGTGAACTGTTGTGGCGTCTCGACTCGCGCCCAGCGCCTGATTTCGTGACGAGAACGACGTCATCGCGGTTGATTCCACCAACCAGTTCGCCGAGCAGATTTTCAGCAGCGCCGTCTGAGTAGATGTCAGCGGTATCGATCAGGTTGCCGCCGGCTTCAAGAAAGATGTCGAATTGTTCGCGAGCCTCGTACTCATCTGTGTCTCGTCCCCACGTCATGGTTCCGAGACCAATCTCAGAAACCTCGAGGCCAGTACGGCCCATGAAATTCGTTCGCATGCGCTCACCCTAGACAGATTGAGTGGCGTCGCCGCCGATGACTCGCGGATATAGCAAGATTGACTCATGATTGATTGGTTCCAAGCCATCGTGCTTGGCGTTGTGCAGGGGCTGACTGAGTTCTTGCCTGTGTCTTCGACGGCGCACGTGCTCATCATTTCCAAGCTGATGGGCTGGTCAGATCCTGGCGCTGCATTCACAGCAGTTACCCAAATCGGCACTGAGACCGCCGTATTAATCTATTTCCGCCAAGAGATTTGGCACATAGTTCGCTGTCTCGTGAATTGGTTCAGAAGTCCTCGCTATCGCAATACTGCTGACTCGCAACTGGCGTGGGCTGTCGTGTGGGGAAGCCTCCCAATTGGCGTTCTTGGTTTCGCATTCAAGGACATCATCGAAGGAGATGCTCGCAATCTGTACTTGGTTGCGGTCATGTTGATTGCATTCGGCGCACTTCTGATTGTGGTTGAGCGCATTGAGTTTTCTATGAAACGCAATTCCAGCCTGACGCTTGGACGCGGTGTCGCAATGGGCTTTGCTCAAGCCCTAGCGCTTATCCCTGGCGTGTCCCGCTCGGGAGCCACAATCTCTGCCGGCCTTCTGCTTGGTCTCGAACGGCGTGCAGCCACTCGCTACGCCTTTCTCCTGGCGGTGCCTGCGGTGCTGGGCTCGGGCCTATATGAAGCACTTAAGATCGGCGACGGGCCTGTTGCTTGGGGGCCAACACTTCTAGCAACCGTCACAGCCTCGGCGATTGGCTTCTTTGTCATTAGCGGCTTGCTTCGCTACTTGGCTCGTCACACTTTCACTGCGTTTGGCATTTACCGCATCGGCCTCGGTCTCGGACTGATTGGTCTTCTCAACCTCGGACTCATCACACAGTGACAATCATTATGAAGACAGTTTTGCTTCTTCGGCATGCCCGTTCCACTGCCAACGCGGCTGGAGTGTTAGCTGGACGCATGCCGGGTGTGCAGCTCGACGAAGTCGGCATCTCACAAGCGAAGCAATTGGCGGATTGCCTAAGAGACCTTTCTATCGAATTCATTGTTCATTCTGACTTGGAGAGAACCAAGCAAACAGTCTCTCCTTTAGCGTCTGCATCAGGAATTACTCTTCGAGAAGACCAGCGCCTCACTGAGTGCGACTATGGCGATTGGTCTGGCAAGGAACTTAAGGAGCTCTCGAGTGAGCCGCTCTGGAAATCCATTCAATCAACTCCCTCCAGTGTGACTTTCCCGGGTGGTGAAGCGATGATTGATATGCAATCGCGTGCCGTGGCGGCGCTGGACTTTTGGATGGAAGAAGCTACGTCGCTTTTCGCGATTTGCAGTCATGGCGATGTACTCAAGTCGCTTGTGGCTCATGCCATCGGACTCCCGCTCGACAAGTTCCAGGGACTTCACGTCTCGCCTGCCTCCATCACCGTGCTCCAGTGGGATGGATCTCGCTGGACGTTACAAGCATTAAATGCACCAGCGAGCAAAGAAGCAATCTCTTCATTAACGTTGCCTTCGCAAAACGTTGTCGGCGGAGGTGATGTCAGTGCGTGAGCTTTACGAGTTCGATACTCCAGACCGATTCGTAGTCGGCACAGTGGGGCAGCCAGGCGAAAGAGCTTTCTACCTTCAAGCAACTAAGCAACGACGCACCATCACAGTCGCCATTGAGAAGGGCCAAGCGCGAGTTCTCGCCGATGGACTTTCACGAATCCTCGATGAGCTACATCGCAGTGGTCTCAACGTTCCCATGTTCGAACCAGGCGACTTGGACCTTGAACCACTGACGCAACCAATCGACCCTGAGTTCCATGCTCAGTCGATGGGCCTTGCCTGGAATGAAGATGCTCAGTTGCTCACTCTTGAAGTTCATGACGAAGCGGAAGATCCTTCGACGATTCCAGATGTTGAGGATGACCCAGATGACGGGCCTGCGTGTCTGCGCGTCCGACTTACTTTGCATCAGGCACGTAGCTTTATTTCTCGGACCCAAAAGGTGGTGGCAGCGGGTCGTCAGCCATGTTCGTTTTGCCAGTTGCCGCTAGAACCCACTGGTCACATCTGTCCAAGGTCAAATGGTTACCTTCGATCAGCTCTCTGAGCTCGTTGCTGAGCATCGTTTAGAACCTGTCGGCCAGCTCATTGATAGTTCTAACGGTGCACTGGTTTGCACCCTCGCTGGGCACAAGGTCGTGTATAAAGCGCAATCTCTCGAGTCGCCGTTGTGGGATTTCCCAGAATTCACCTTGTCTCAACGCGAAGTGGCCGCTTCCACAATCGACAGAATGCTGGGATGGAACCTGGTACCGCCAACGGTATGGACTGAATCGGGTCCGGTTGGACCTGGTTCAGTTCAGGTATACGTCGACGATGCGAGGGTGGCTGATGTCGCAATCTTTGAACACAATCAAGTCCCTGCCGAATGGTTTCACATCGTCAGCGGTGAACTTGAAGGCAAAACGGTCGATGTCGCCCACGCCAACGATGAGCGTCTGCTGCAGTTAGCGCTCTTCGATGTTCTCATCAATAATGCCGATCGCAAAGGTGGCCACATCATTCGAGACGGCCACAACAATATGTGGGGTATTGATCACGGTGTTTGCTTCCATGAGGAGGCAAAACTTCGGACAATTCTGTGGGGCTGGATCAATCAGCCGGTCCCAGCTCAGTACGCGACAGACATTCGTCGAACGATTGAGGCGCTGCCAGAGATCGAGGGTCTCAGCAGCGAAGAGACACAGGCAATCCTCGATCGAGGGGCGAGACTTCTCGCCAAGGGCCTGCCCGAACCTTCGCGACGCTGGCCAGCGATTCCATGGCCAGTGTTTTAGGCCAACACATCGATTGGTGCGAGTCAATGTCGACGACGCGCTCCAGATGCGCCCAGATAGGCTCTGAGAATGCAGCCGTGGTCAACCGTTGATCTTCCAGCCATTCCTGGTCAAGGTCTACCTGTCATGGTGTACGACAACGCTTCTCAGCGCCTGACCGTTCCAGCCGTGACCGGCGACGAGGCTCGGCTCTATGTATGTGGAATTACCCCATACGACTCGACTCACATGGGTCATGCGTCAACGTATGTTGCTTTCGACGTTTTGTCCCGCGCTTGGCTGGACAGCGGCTGCTCGCTCAGGTACGTCCAAAACGTCACCGATATTGATGACCCTCTGTTTGAGCGAGCCGCTAAGACAGGCGTGCCTTGGCAAGACATCGCGACTCGCGAGATGGACCGCTTCCGCGACGACATGACAGCGTTGCGCGTTCTTCCGCCAAACAACTACGTCACCGTCACTGAACACATCGATGGAATCATTTCGTGGATTGAAGACATTCTTGCCGCTGGCTTCGCGTACACGGTCGATGGTGACGTGTATTTCGATGTCGAGAAAGCTGGCACTCTCGGTGACGTCTCGCATCTTGGCGGGGCCGAAATGCTCTCACTATTCGCACAGCGCGGTGGAGATCCTGATCGAGCAGGCAAACGCAGCCCGCTTGACCCGATTCTGTGGGTGCGTTCAAAGCCAGATGAGCCGAGCTGGACTACGTCATTCGGTGAAGGCCGGCCTGGTTGGCACATTGAATGTGTCGCGATCGCGATTGATCACCTAGGCGGGTCTGTCTCGGTGCAAGGTGGCGGTCGGGATCTCGTGTTTCCTCATCACGAAATGTGCAATGCCCAAGCGCCGACTTCTGGTCGCGTCTCTCATTTCGCTGACGCCTACCTCCATGCAGGCATGGTCAGCTTGAATGGCGAGAAGATGAGCAAGTCCTTGGGCAATCTGGTCTTTATCTCGGATCTGCGCCATCAAGGCATTGATCCCATGGCCATTCGCCTAGCAATCATGAGTCACCATTACGCGCAAGACTGGGAGTGGACTGACCAGAAACTGTCAGCCGCCATGGAGCGACTTGATCAGTGGCGTCAGGCCCTTGCTATGCAAGGCGGAGCAGATGCCATGCAGGTTCTCCAGCAGGTGCGGATTTCTCTGTCGCAGAATCTAGATACGCCGCACGCCCTGGCGTCCATCGACGACTGGGCACGCCAAACACTCTCGGGTGACTCGTCTGATCCAACCGCGCAGGGACTCATTGCGCGCACTCTTGATGCCCTCCTGGGCCTCGCACTTTAGGAGAATCCATGTTGACCGACCTGTCTCAGTGGCATGCCCTGGCTACCAAGCGCAACACAATGAATGGCTGGACTCTGCGCGATGCGTTCGCCTCAGACAACACCCGTGTCTCGTCGATGACGTTCGAGGCCTGCGGAATGCGGTTCGACTTCTCGAAGAACCTCGTCGATGCCGAGGCCTTTGAACTTCTGCAGGATCTCGCAGCTGCTCGCAACGTTTCTGCTGGTGTTACCGCCATGCTGTCCGGCGCCAAGATCAATAAGACCGAAAAGCGCTCTGTGCTTCATACCGCTCTCCGTCGTCCGGTGAGCGACAGCCTGATTGTGGATGGCGTGGATGTCGTCGCTGATGTCCATGAAGTTCTCACATCGATGCGGACGTTCGCACACAAAGTGCGTAGGGGAGAGTTTGTCGGCAGCACGGGCAAGCCAATTACCCGCGTAATCAATATTGGAATTGGCGGGAGCGACCTTGGTCCTGTCATGGCTTACGAGGCGCTGAAGTCGGTTAGCCAGCGTGACTTGTCACTTCGATTCGTGTCTAACGTGGATGGCTCCGATATCGCTGAAGCGCTCATCGATTCCGATCCCGAAACAACTCTCTTCATCGTGGCATCCAAGACTTTTACGACAGCTGAGACGATGACCAATGCCAACACTGCAAAGGCGTGGCTGGTAGAGCGTCTCGGGTCGGCGTTCAAGCCAGAGAATCACTTCGTGGCGCTCAGCACCAACGCCAAGCTTGTCTCGGACTTCGGTGTCGCCGCTGAAAACGTCTTCGGATTCTGGGACTGGGTTGGCGGCCGCTTCTCTATGGATAGCGCGATTGGTCTGTCTACGATGATTGCGATCGGCCCAGACAAGTTTGATGAACTGCTTCAGGGCTTCAGCGACATGGATCGCTATCTTGTTGATGAACCCGCCGAAAGCAATGTCATTTACATCATGGCTCTCTTGACAGTTTGGTACCGCAACTTCTTTGGTGCTCAAAGCCACGCCGTCTTGCCCTATGACAACTACCTCAAACGTTTCCCCGCGTACTTGCAGCAACTCCTTATGGAAAGCAACGGCAAGTCGGTGACACTTGATGGCCTGCAAGTCGAAACTGATACGAGCCCCGTCTACTGGGGCGAGCCCGGCACGAATGGTCAGCACTCGTTCCATCAGTTGCTTCATCAGGGAACCACGATGGTTCCGGTTGATTTCTTCGTGGCCGTGAAACCGGTTCATGAACTTGGCATTCATCATGATCTTTTATTCAGCAACGTGCTGGCTCAGGCAAGCGTTCTGGCGTTCGGCAAGAATGCCGACGAAGTACGCGCGGACGGCACAGCCGAAGAGCTCGTCACCCACAAGGTCATGCCAGGCAATCGTCCTTCTACGCTCGTGATTTACGAACAGCTCACGCCACGAGTACTCGGTTCACTCATCGCGCTCTACGAGCACATTACTTTGATTCAGGGCTTGATCTGGGGCGTTGGTTCGTTTGACCAATGGGGCGTGGAGCTCGG
>JBDLPZ010000171.1:0-10644 GCA_039800825.1 Actinomycetota bacterium | reverse complement strand
GCCGACCCAAGCTCAAATTGGCACTGCTCGGCGATGATGCTGGCATTCTTGGCTCCGCCGCCCTCGCTTTGAAAGCAGCAGACCGTTGATCACACTTTCGGCTCCACAGATCGTCACACCTAACGCCGTCCTCGACGACGCTTGGGTCACTGTCGACAGCGGTCGCATCGTTGCCATCGGTACGGGCGAGCCGCAGGGAGCAAGCACGCAGGTCGATGGCGCTCTCGTGCCCGGCTTCGTAGATATTCATTGCCACGGTGGTGGCGGATTCTCTTTCGATGATCCAGTCGCGGCGACTTCAGCTGCTGAGTTCCATCTCGGTCATGGCACCACCTCAATGCTCGCAAGCCTCGTAAGTGCGCCAGTTCATGACCAAGTGCGACTGCTGTCTGCGCTTCGTGGAGTCGTGAGTTCTGGAGCAGTTGCGGGCGTGCATCTCGAGGGTCCATTCCTTTCGCTTCGCTACTGCGGTGCTCAGAATCCTCGAGCACTGACTGACCCCAGCACCGCTGACGTCGATGCTCTGCTCGCAGCCGCGCCAGGCGTCCTCAAACTCATCACCATTGCACCAGAACTTCCCGGCGCACTCGATGCCATTCGCCGTTTCGCCGACGCTGGCGTCGTTGTCGCAATCGGGCACAGCGACTGCACTGCTGAAGAAGCTCAGGCGGCAGTAGCGGCCGGCGCCACCGTCGTCACGCATTTGTTCAACGCGATGCGCCACTTCCATCATCGCGAACACGGCTTGGCTGAATACGCGCTCACCGATGGGCGTCTGGCGACTGAAGTCATCGCCGATGGCATTCATCTTGGAGACCTTGCGCTGCGCGTCGTCGCAGACACCAAGCGCGATCGGCTGATCGCAGTCACCGACGCGATGAGCGCCGCCGGCATGCCCGATGGCGAATACCGACTCGGCGGCCTGGATGTCACGTGTGCCGATGGCGCAGCGCGGCTCACCGGCACGAGCACTCTCGCAGGCAGCACACTCACAATGGATCGCGCGTTCTCGCATCTACACAACGTCATCGGGCTCGACCTCGGCGCAACTGCTCACGCCTGTGCTACCGAGCCAGCTCGCGCATTAGGACTGAGCGACGTCGGCTGCATCGAAGTCGACAAGCAAGCGGACTTCGTGGTCTGGAAAGACGGCGTTCAGGCTGTCTTTAAGAACGGGATCAAAGTTCACTAACCAAAAGCGAACTGCCGACCTGCAATGCAGATCGGCAGTCACCGGGGAGAACCGTTTCGTTAACCCTTCACGCCAGTGAGCGTCACACCTTCGATGAACACTCGCTGTGCGAAGAAGAAGATGATGATGACGGGAAGCATGAACAACGCCGAAGCAGTCATCATCAAGCTGGTGTCGACGTGATGCAGTCCGCGGAATGCGTTGAGGCCGATACCGAGAGTCCACAGGTCCTGGTTCTCGACCAGGTAGAGCAGCGGTCCGAAGAAGTCGTTCCAAGAGCCAAGGAATGCGAACAAACCGATGGCTGAAATCGCAGGCTTGGCGAGCGGAACGATGATCTTGATGAGAAGCTGAAATTCTGAACAGCCATCGATGCGTGCTGCGTCGGTGAGTTCTTCAGGAATACTGACGAAGAACTGGCGCAACAAGAAGATCGAGAAAGCGCCAGCGAAGAAAGACGGCACAATCAGTGGAAGCATCGAAGGAATCCAGCCGAGCTTCGAGAAGATGATGTAGACCGGAATCATCGTGACCTGACCAGGCAACATCATCGTCGAGAGAATCAAGACGAAAGTGGCCTGACGACCCTTCCACTGCAAATGCGACAGTGCGTATGCAGGCGGAACGCTCGAAACGACCGTACCAATCATCGTCATGAACGAGATGAAGAAGGTGTTCCAGGTCCACTTCAAAAATGGCACTGCCGTGAACACTTCAGCGTAGTTGTGCCACAGGAATGGGTTTGGCCAGAGATCGCGGTTGGACGCCTGGTCGAAACTCATCACCGAAATGACGAACACGAGATACAGAGGGAAGATAAACATGATGCCGAGAGTGATGGCACCAGAGTGCGCCGCGACCTGACCAAGAATGTCCTTGATCTTCATCATGCGCTTAGCGCGAATCGATTCTTTGAGCTGCTCAGGGCTGCCGAGGTATGTACTACTCATTTGAACAACGATCCGTTCGGGTAGTGGACCCAGCGCTTTTGAGTGCGCAGGATGATCAGCGTGCAGACCAAGGTGATGGCCAAAAGCACCCATGCCATTGCAGACGCGTAGCCCATCTCATACGCGCGGAATGCTGCGTAGTAGATATGCGATGCGTAGAAGTACATCGAGTGCGAGTAGTCGTTGACCTGACCCGAAGCAATGTAGGCCTGCGTGAAGTACTGGAAGCTACCGATAACACCGGTCACAGCCGAGAAGAAGATGACTGGAGTCATCAGCGGCATCGTGACGTAGCGGAACTGTTGGAAACCGTTGGCACCCTCGATGCTCGCGGCCTCATACAAGCTGCGCGGAATATCGAGCAGACCAGCCAGGAAGATGATCATCGTGTCGCCGATGCCCCAGAGGCCGAGAATGATCAAGCCCCACTTAGACCACGCCGGATCTGAGAACCAGTATGGCGGCTCTTCAATACCGATCTTCTCAAGCAACATGTTGATGGTGCCGAATGAAGGATTGAAGATGATGGTGAAGACCATCGTTGCTGCCACGGTAGGCACCATCGAAGGAATGAAGAAGATTGTTCGGTAAATGCTGCGACCCTTGCGAGGCTTCGTCAGCAGCCAGGCAGCAAACATCGCGAAGCCGATACGCAGCGGAATACTGATAACCGAAATCCAAATGGTGTTCTGAAGTGCCTGCCAGAAATCGGGGTCTTCAAAGAACATGCGCTTGTAGTTGTCGAGGCCGATGAACTCGGGGGTCTCAACCAAGTTGAACTTAGTAAAAGACTGGTAGAAGCTCGCACCCATCGGATAAACGGTGAAGCCTAAAAAGCCAAAGAGCCACGGTGACATGCAAAAGAAAATGAAGAGCCACGGCGTCTTCAATTTGGCCTGTTTCGGAGCACCGGCCCCCCGCTTACGCGAGGGGCCGAGTGCACTTCCTGGAGGAATTGACATCAGTGTTACTTGTTGCGTGCGATGATCTGGTTCACTCGCTTAGCGAGGTCACGAAGACCGTTTCGTACATCACCGACGGTGTTTGCCTGCCATGCCGACATAAGCGTCTGCAGACCTGCTTCTTCAAGATGCTCTGACGTGTTGAGCAGTGGGTGGTAACCCGACAGCTTGTGGTTAGAGATGTTGTAGAAGGCCTGGTAGAAGCTTGGGTAAGCCAAGTTGGTACCGCTCTTGGTGCGAGCCGCGAGCAGTGACGATGGGTCACCGTTTGCGTTTGCCCAAGCAAGTGCCAGTGTCTTATCGGTAGCAAGACCCTTGAGAACAATCCAAGCGTCCTTGACGTTGGTGGTTCCGCGAGAGATACCGAAGGTGTTGTTACCCATAACGCCTGAGCCGTAGTGGCTCTTCACAAGGTTTGGAGCCACTGGAAGTGGAGCCGTACCGAAGTTGACTGCAGGAGTCGTGCATGGGTTGAGGTTCCAGCCCTCTGGATCGCACCACATCATTGACATCCAGTCAGCGTGAGCGAGCATTGCAACGCGACCCTTGATGAAGTCGTTGTTGCCGCCCCAGAAGTCGCCCGCACCAGCGATAAACTTCTGAATCTTGCGGCTACCGGTTGCGAATGAGCCGTTGCCGTAGACAGTGCGGATGAATTCCTTCTGCCATGCGAATGCCTTTGCCCATGCTGGGTCAGCTGCGAATGACGACTGGCCCTTAGCGTTGAACCAGCGTGCGCCGAACATGTGACCCAAGAAGAGTGAGCCCATGTCGTTGTCCATAAAGCCAGCCCATGGGATGTAACCAGCGGTCTTGATGTCGCCGTTAGCTTCGAAAGTGGTGAGCTTCTTTGAAGCAGCGATCAACTGCGTGGTGGTCTTAGGGACAGAGATGCCCTTAGCCTGCAAGAGATCCTTGTTGTAGTAGAAACCAAAGATTTCAGAGCTGAATGGCAGTGCGCAACGAACCTTGCCCGAAAGCGTGGTGCGGATTGAGCCTGGCGTAAAGGTCTTTGCCATGTTCAGTGGGTTGTTGTACTTCTTGCCAGACACCAAGTCATTGATGTTCTGCCATGCACCAGTGCCACAGAACCAACCGACGTTGCCGGCACCGTTAGCGACCGAGATGTCTGGGCCATTGCCAGCATTGATCGCAGCCAGTGACTTGGCCATATCGATTTCGCCGACCAAATCAATGGTCAGGCCTGGGTTCTTTGCCTCAATGCGGTCAGCAGATGCCTGCCACATAGCGAGGTTGCCACCACCGAATGGCACCCAAACTGTGATTGTGCGGTCTGCTGCTTGCGCCGACGTAGCCCCGATGAGGCCGCTAGCGAGCAAGGCTGCTGCTGCGGTTGCAGCTACGAGCCGGTTTTTCCTCATAGTTTTTCCTTCTTGCTTGCGTAGGCCAACCGCGGCGCCCGCTGAGTTGTTAGTAAACCTACTGTGTTGTGTTAAGGTAACTTACACTAACGAAACAGGTTGTCAAGCGTTTTGGAAAAGGTTTCTTGTGACTCGATGGACAAGATTTCAGACCGTGAGTCCGAAAACCATAGTTAACTCGACCACGTGCGCGCTGCTCAGCGCAATCCTTCTGGCTGCCTGTGCCTCACCCAACTCCGCGACCTCCTCACCAGGAACCACGACGCCGACCCACGGCGGCGCAAGCGCATCCCCAACGCAGTCAGGCTCGACTGGCTCCCCATCTGCTTCAGCGAGCTCAAACCCATCGACTCGTCCCAGTGCCACCGCTTCGAGCGCGGCTGATCTGGGGCTCACGGGCGTCTTGTTCTTCCACAGCTACTCAGATTATTCGGCCTGGGACTCCAACCTCTACGGCCTCGACCTGGCCAGCGGTGACCTCGTCTGGATCAACGAGCACTGGAAATCGATGATCTCCCCGATGAACGCTCACCTCAACGCCATGGGCAACAAGATGACGTTTATGGGCTCGAATGCAGGCACAGCGCAGACGGACTGGGACGTATACGTCTCGACCTGGACAGGTTCCGAGTGGGCTGAGCCCACGAATCTCACTGGCCCCAACGATCAGCGCGATGAGGATCCGAAGTTTTCACCTGACGGCAAGCGCATCGCATACAAGAACAACGGCGTGCTAGCGACCATGAATGTCGACGGTTCGCACAAGCAGCTCCTCACGATTGGTGCCGCCGAATCTTCGATTCCGTTCTTTACCTCCGACGGCAGCGGCATCATCTTCGATCGCGAAGGATCCGTGATGCTTCGCAAGAGTGACGGCACCGAATCGGTGTTGTGGGCGGCGGGTAAAACCAAGGCTTATTACGCCGTAGGCGTCGATACCGAGCGCTTCCTTTTTACTGAAGTGCAGACCACGCATCACGACCGCACGATGTGGGGCTTCTACGACGGCCGGCCAGCCAAGCCGTTGTTCTACGCAGCGACTGACTGTGACAACTCAGATCCATACCCATACAAGGACGGCAGCCGCTTTGTTTTCTATGTGACGGGTTGCCCTTTCATTTACAAGGGCGGATACAACGTCGCGATAGCGGACTTGAAAACCAAGACGTCGTACGACATCGACGACATCAATCCCGAGACCAATACCCACCAACAAGACTTAGGTCCGACCTGGTCAGCGACAGCAAAGGTGAAGCCATGACTCAAACGACAGTGTTTATTGGTGACAGTGTCACTGACTGCGGCCGACTAAATCTCCCTCCATACGGCGACGGCTATGTGCGCGACATCGTCAACAGCGGCAAGCTCGCTGGAACAATCATCAATGTCGGAACGAGCGGACACCGACTGGTCGATCTACAAGAGCGCTGGGACCGCGATGTACTCGCACACAATCCGACGCGTGTTTCTATCGCAATCGGCATCAACGACACCTGGCGTCGATACGACGACAACGACCCGACCACTGTCGAAGATTTCGAGGCCAACTACCGCGATGTGCTTGATCGCACTCTGGAACTCGGCCCAGTGGAGCTCGTGTTGTGCGAACCGTTCTTGTTGCACGTGCAGCCAGAGATGGCCGGTTGGCGCGAGGATCTAGATCCGAAGATTGATGTCGTACATCGTCTCGCTGCCGAGTACGGCGCACGGCTGGTTCCGTTCGATCAGCATCTCAATGCACTGACCAATGACTTGCCAATGGAAGCGATCGCGGACGACGGTATTCACCCCAGCGTTGTTGGTCACCGCGAAATGGCTGAGCTCTGGATGTCTACAGCGCTCTAGACATTTCGCGCTCGTCGAAGAGTGCGACGACCGCAGCATCGACCGCCTCTAATTCGCGAAGCGTCGAATCGGTTTCGACCCAGACTCCACCCTTGCGTTGCAGCGTCACACCCTGTGCTTCGGCGAGCACCACAGTCGGTGCCGATGAATCGTCAGCGTAGAACTCAAGCGCACCGTGTTTCGAATCAGCCGTGATACGTCCGGGTGTGATGGCACTCAAGCGCTCGAGCAGATAGCCGTTCGGGTTGGCGAGAGGCAACGACATTGAGACTTCAGCGAGGGCTTCTTCGCGACTAAACCCTTGCACGTACATCAAGTACGCAGCCAAGAAGCTCGGCGTGCGGTTGTGCGTGTGCACGCAATGCAAGAACACGCGGCGGCCAGATGACAGCCAGCCCTCCATTTGGCGAGCAACATCAAAGTAGACGAAGTCGAGATTTGGATTCTCAGCCGGATCGACAGCATCCATCACTCGCACTGTCAGCTGGTGCGGATGCGCGACCGGAGACTCATCTGTACCGATTCGGCAGAGAGAAACCACAGCATCAAATGGTCGATCACTCACACCGAGAGCTTTTTGCTCGCCCATGAACAGGTTCTCGACATACGACGACATGTACAAGTCAGCGTCTGGCTTAGGTCGCTTCATGCGTTCGACGTTTGGCCAGCTCTGCTCATCGGGTCGACGTGCGATGTTGACGGCGAGACGAACGAGATCCGCGGCCGTAGCAGTTGGATAGCCATGCACTAATGCTTGCCACGAGCTTGGAATCGCCGACTGACCCCAGCGCGCGCCGAGCAATCCGCCTGCAATCGCGGCGACGGTATCTGCATCGTCGCCAGCGCGCACAGCTCGCTCAACGCCAGCACTGAATTGTTGTGCTGGAAAAACTCCGAGTTCAGGCCGGTTGGCTGGAACCGCAGTGTGCACGATCGCTGACCACGCTGCTTGGAACGCAGTCACCACCCAGCCATTGTTCGGAAATTCCCACGATTGCTTGGACTCTGCCTCGGCGATGATGCCGCGCCAGTAGTCACGACTCTCGACAGGCAGGTAGTCGATTCCAACGCTTGGACCAACCAACTCGCCGTGTAGGACGGCATGGCGAATCGCCAAGCACCACAGCGCACACGCTTCGCCTGCAGCAGGATCGAAATGCGTCAACGCACTAATCGACATCGCTGCTTCGACGAGCGCCGTCGGATCATCGAGGTACGCAAGCGCCACAGGAGCGGTGCGCATCAGTGAGCCGTTACCGGCGCTGCGCTGCTGATGTGTGTCATGAAATCGGCGAGCAGCAGTGCGCGCCTCGGTCGCCGCCGGCGCATTCATTGAGTGAAACACAGAGCTCGTCTGAATGCCGATGTCTTTAGCGGTCTCGGACCACGCAAACCACTTCTCGATGATCTGGTCCTGCGCTGCTTCAGTGCGCAGATCGATGCCTGTAGCCGCGACTTCTGCAATCGCATAAGCCATGGCCGAGTCATCGGTCCATTCACCTGGCCTAAAGGTGCCGCTGCCACACATTGTGACTGGTTGTGTGTACGGAACGCGAGACCTAAATTCGTAACCAGCGCCAAGCGCATCGCCAACGGCGGTGCCGAGCAATGCCCCAATCGCGCGGTCAGTCTGTGCAGTAGTGAGATTCATATGTGCCCCCTAAAAAGTCAGGGTGCAAACCTAAGTCCGCACCCTGACAAAATCCGTCTTAGTAACTAGATGACTGTGAACAACGCTGTCGAACTCGCTGTACCGCCCGGCGTCATCACAGACACAACGCCTGAAAGCGCACCTGCTGGAACAATGAACTGAATACTCGTTGCAGACACCACGCGCCACGACGTAACGCTCACGCCACCGACCGTGATTGCGGTGACGCCGGCCAGGTTCGTGCCCGTAATTGTGATGGTTCCGCCGACCGATCCGTTGGCAGGTGTGAACGACGTGATCGTCGGTGCTGACGCGGTCGCGCTGTACGTGAAGTTCGCCGTGCTGCTACCCGTGCCGCCTGCAGTCGTAACCGACACCTTGCCTGTTGTCGTGACAGGCACAGCCACGAGGATCGATGTATTGCTGAGAACGGTAAACGGTGCCGAAACGCCGTTGAATGCGACCGTCGTCGCACCAGCGAAGTTGGTTCCGGTCAGCGTGACGCCGAGTCCGCGACCACCAGTGCTGACACTGAGCTTGGTCACCGTCGGGACGGTCGCAGTCGCAGTCACCGTGAAGTTTGCGGTGCTTGTGGCGGTTCCACCAGGAGTCGTCACTGTGACCTTGCCGGTCACGGCACCAGCAGGGACACCGACGATGATCGATGTCGCCGAGACCATGCGGAAGGCGGTCGTCGCTACGCCACCGACCGAGACACTCGTCGCACCTGTGAAGTTGGTGCCGGTGACGGTGATGCCGAGGCCGCGGCCGCCGGTGGTAGCCGTGAATGATGTAATCGTCGGCGCCGGAACGGTCACCGTGAAGGTACCAGTCGATACGACTGTGCCGACAGCATTCTTAACAGTGATAGTTCCAGTGGTTGCGCCAGTAGGCACTGTTCCCTTAATCGAGGTTGCGCTCGTGTTCGTGATGAGCGAAGCCTGCTTGCCGCCAAACAGGATCTGTGTCGTGCCAGTCAGGCCGGTGCCAGTGATCGTGACGACAGTGCCTGCTGGGCCTGTGGTGGGCGTGAACGAAGTGACCGTCGGAGCAGCCGCAATCGTCACCGATGCAGACTGAACCGTGACACCGTTGACAGTGACCTTGATAACGCCGGTCGTGGCGCCAGTCGGGACAACGACAACAAGTGCCGTGGCCGTCGCCGACGAAACAGTCGCGACAGTCGCAGTGCCCGTGAACACGACAGTGTTGTTAGCAGCTGTCGTGCTGAAGTTGGTGCCGTTGATGGTGACACTACTGCCGACGCTCGTCGATGTCGGTGCCACTGACGTAATGGTCGGCGCGGCCACGACCGTAACCGGTGTGCCATAAGTGATCGTCACACCGAATGCGGTCAACGTGAGTGAACCCGTGACTGCGGTCGCTGGCACCGTGATGGTGAGTGACGTAGCGGTCGGAGCGGTAACCGTCGCGGCTACTGCGCCGATACGCACAACATTGTTGGCGGCAGTCGTTGAGAATCCTGTACCTGTAATAACAATCGTTGCGCCGATTGCTGCGGTCGTCCGAGAGATCGTGGTGATCGTCGGTGCCGGCACCACAGTGAGGTTGGTCGCGCTTGCACGAGTCAGACCTGCATAAGTCACAGAGATCTTGCCGGTCGTTGCCCCAACAGGAACAGTCACAGTGAGCGACGTCGCAGTCGCAGCGGTCACAGTGCCCGGCGTGGCCGTGCCAGTGAAGGTGACCTTGTTGTTAGCGGCAGTCGTGCTGAAGTTGGTGCCGGTCAAAACGACCGAGCCACCGACTGCGATGGTCGTAGGAGCAAACGATGTAAACGTCGGTGCAGCGACAATCGTCAGAGAAGCAACGCTCGTGACGTTGCCGAGGCTCGTCGTGACTTTGACCGTGCCAGAGGTTGCACCGGTCGGTACCGTCACAGTCAGCGACGTCGTCGATGCAGCGGTGACGGTGCCAGCAGTCGCAGTGCCCGTAAAGGTGACCGTGTTGCCGACGGTCGTCGCAGCGAAGTTGGTGCCCGTGATCACGATAGATCCGCCGACAGCGACCGTCGTTGGAGCAATTGCAGAGATCGTCGGCGTCGCCGTGACCGTCAGCGTTGCAGCATTCGACGTCGCATTCGGTGTCACACCGTTGCTAAACACTGCTCGGTACTGCTTGCCGTTGTCGGCGGCGGCCGTCGTGAATGAATACGTGGTCGAGGTCGCGCCCGAGACGTTTGACCAGGTGCCGCCGATAGCGAGCACCTGCCACTGCACATTCGGAGTCGGATTGCCTGTGGCAGCCGCGGTGAACGAAACCAGATTGCCAGCTGGCATCGTCGTCGCCACTGGATGAGTCGTCACCGTCGGCGCTGTACCTGTAATCGTCAGGTTGGCGGCCGTGAAGGAGACGGAGTAATTCGTGTTGGTCGGAACGGTTCCAACATTGATGGCGTAAGTGCCGGGTGTCTCGCCTGCGGTGCGACTCAGCGAGCCGCCGAGTGAATCGCCGAGCAATACCGACGTGCCACCAGTGAACGTGTACGCGAAGGTCGGATCAGAAGTACCAGCGACCTTCGTAGCGGCGGTCGCCTTGATGCTGACTGCACGCTTGGTCGCGGAGACGCTGCCGGTGACCTCAGTCGCCGGGTCGTACCACGCATCGCCAGCCTGGTTAATTGCGATGGCACAAGCGACCG
>JBDLPZ010000170.1:0-15557 GCA_039800825.1 Actinomycetota bacterium | reverse complement strand
GTACGAACAAGCAATGCGCTTGCCGTTGAGATCTTGGATAGAAGTGGCGGTGCCAATCGGCGCAGCGAGCCGGAACGTCGAGCCACCGAAGCCCAACTCGAGCATCTCATCGGCTTCAGCCTGCGAATCGATCAGCATGTCGCGGCCCGTAATGCCTACATCGAGGGTGCCTGCACCGACGTACGTAGCTACGTCCTTCGGGCGCAAGAAGAAAAATTCAGCGTCATTGGTTGGGTCGTGGATGACCAGCTTCTCCAGTGACCCGCTCTGCAGGTAGCCAGCTTCACGAAGCATGGCCTTGGCTGGCTCAGCAAGCTGACCCTTATTTGGAATGGCAACGCGCAACATCTCTACAACTTCCCGTACACATCTTCGAGGCTAATTCCACGCGCCAACATGAGCGCCTGGATCTGGTACAGCAACTGCGAAATCTCTTCCGCAGTGCGCTCCACGCCTTCGTGCTCTGCGGCCATCCATGCCTCAGCGGCCTCTTCGACGACCTTCTTGCCAACCGAATGCACGCCAGCGGCTACATGCTTGACGGTGCCCGACTCAGGGTCACCTGCTGCAACTTTGGCGGACAACTCGGTCCAGAGTTCATCGAAAGACTTCATGAGCGCAGTCTAGTTCGCCCGTCTGAGCGTTGAAATTGTGTTCAGTGGCCGAACGGGCGATTGCGCAATGCACGCAAAACGTTGGCTGTCGACACTGCGGCCTCAACAGCTTCGCGGCCTTTGTCTTCGGATGAACCTGGCAATCCAGCGCGATCGAGAGCTTGTTGTTCGTTGTCGCACGTGAGGAGACCGAAACCAACGGGGACGCCAGTGTCGAGCGCCACATGACTCAAACCATCGGTGGCAGCGGCACAGACGTAGTCAAAGTGAGGAGTGCCGCCACGAATGATGACGCCGAGTGCGACAACAGCATCCACACCAGCTTCAGCCGCAGCCTTGGCTGCGACTGGCAATTCGAAGGAACCGGCCACGCGGTAAATCTGATAGTCGACCCCGGCATCGTCACAGGCGCGAATAGCGCCGGCAATCAAGCCGTCCATGACTTCGGTGTGCCACAGCGAAGCAACAATCGTCACACGCGAGCCTTCGCCACGCACAACCATGTTCGGTGCGCCTGCTCCACTCATCGGCTGACTCCATCCATGTGTAGGTCGTGACCCATCTTGTCGCGCTTGGTGCGCAAGTAATCGATGTTTTCGTCGGTCGGAGCAATCTCAATGGGAACTCGCTCCACGATCGATAGCCCGTAGCCTTCAAGACCAGCACGCTTCAACGGATTGTTGGTCAACAGTCGCATGGTTTTGATGCCAAGGTCCACGAGAATCTGCGCTCCGGTGCCGTAGTCACGAGCATCAGCAGGCATTCCGAGCTTGAGGTTGGCCTCGACGGTGTCGTAGCCCTCATCCTGAAGTTCGTAGGCGCGCAGCTTTTGAAGCAGGCCAATGCCGCGGCCTTCATGGCCACGCATGTACAAAAGGACGCCACGACCTTCAGCCGCGATCTGACGAAGCGCCGCCTGCAATTGCGGACCGCAATCGCAGCGAAGCGAAGCGAACGAGTCTCCAGTCAAGCATTCAGAGTGAACACGCACCAGCACACGCTCGCCATCGCCGATGTCGCCCATGACTAGAGCTACGTGCTCGATGCCATCGAGCTTTGAGCGATACCCAATGGCATGGAAGTCGCCAAACTTTGATGGAAGTTTTGCATCGGCAATCTTTTCGACTTGGCTCTCCGTATGGCGGATATGTGCAATCAAGTCTGCGATGCTGATCATGACGAGGCCATGCTCATCGGCAAACGCACGGCACTCTGGCGCGCGCATCATCGAGCCATCGTCATGGACTAGCTCAGCGATTGCGCCAACTGGCGGCAAACCTGCCAAGCGCGCAAGGTCTACAGCAGCTTCGGTGTGACCGGCTCGACGAAGCACGCCACCGGGAACTGCTCGCAACGGGAAGACATGACCTGGGCGAGTGAAATCAGTCGCCATCGACGACTGGTCAGAGAGCTTGTGCACTGTATGCGCACGGTCGGCAGCAGAAATGCCCGTTGCGATGCCTTCGCGAGCGTCTACTGACACGGTGTACGCGGTGCCTTTTGCATCTTCGTTCACTGCGGTCATCGGCGGAATGTTGAGACGGTCGAGCCACTCCCCTGGCATCGGCACGCATACGACGCCGCTGGTGTAGCGGACCATGAAGGCCATCAGTTCGACGGTTGTCAGTGAGCCCGCGAAGATCAGGTCGCCTTCGTTTTCGCGATCTTCGTCATCAACAACAACGACCGCCTCGCCGCGGGCAATGGCTGCGATAGCGAGTTCTACAGAGTCGAGGGCAATTCGATCAGTCATTTTGTACCTGCACCTGCATGAGGCGTTCAACGTGTCGTGCAACGATGTCGCTTTCCAAGTTCACAATGTCTCCGACTGCTTTTGAACCCAAGGTTGTCGCGCCAAGTGTGGTCGGGATCAGTGAAACCTCGAACCATTTTTGGTTTGCATCCAACTCAGAAATGGTCAGGGAAACCCCATCGACCGCGATCGAGCCACGAGCTGCCACATAACGAGCAACGCTGTCTGGAAGGTCGAAGCGGACAACTTCCCAATGTTCTGACGGGACTCGGCTGACGATATGAGTCGTCGCGTCCACATGCCCCTGAACGATGTGTCCGCCAAGCCGGGTCGTCGGAGTGACGGCGCGTTCGAGGTTGACGACCGAGCCCACCTGTAGCGCACCCAGCGCAGACATCTTGAGCGTTTGAGCCATGACGTCGGCGCTAAAAGTCGTCCCCTCAACTGAAGTCACGGTAAGACAGACGCCTGATACGCAGATCGAGTCTCCGAGCTGCGCATCGGAGGAGACAAGTGGGCCATCGATGACGAGCCGAACGGAGTCGGAGAGCTGCTCAAATGCAGCCACTCCACCGAGCTCTTCAATGATGCCTGTAAACACGCCGACTCCTTCTAGACCCTAAGGCTAGTCCGCGCGCGAGCGAGGTCGGAGGTCGAGCATGACGTCTTGGCCAAATTGCTCAACCTTGAGCAGATTCCACTCGACCGCATCGTTGATGTTCGTAATGCCCAGGTCCGCAATGGCATCCACGCCAGCACCAAGCAGCTTGGGCGCTGTAAACCACAGCAGCTGATCCACAAGCCCTGCACGAATAAACGCAGAAGCGAGGGTTGCGCCACCCTCGACCATCACGTGGCGAACGCCGTCGGCATACATCTGCTCCAGCGCGACAGCTGGATCATGCGTCGAAATCTGTTTCATATCTTTCATGCGAAGTGGTGGCAGCACACGTGTCCCGATGACGTAATGGGCAGGTTGCGGCCACTCGCCCTCCAGCCGCACATCCAACATCGGGTCATCGGTGACGGCAGTGGCTGAACCGACCGCGACGGCATCGACACGAGCTCGCAACTGATGGACCTGGATTCGGGCCATCTCGCCGGTGATCCACCGCGATGATCCATCGCGAGCAGCCACGAAGCCGTCCATCGTCGCGGCGATCTTGAGAGTGACAAAAGGTCGCTTATGGTTCTTGGAGAACCACCACGGTTCAATAATCGGATCCGTCAGGGAATCGAGAACGTAACCAACGACTTCGATGCCAGCCGCAGCGAGCTTCTCAGCGCCACCTGCTGCATCGGGATTGGGATCACCGGAACCAAAGACAACTCGAGCGACACCAGCTGCGATCAGCGCATCCACGCATGGCGGAGTCTTGCCAAAATGATTGCACGGCTCAAGCGACACAATTGCCGTCCCGCCACGCGCTGACTCACCAGCGGCCACAAGAGCGAGAACTTCCGCGTGTTGCGAACCAGCAACAGCATGAATACCTTGAGCGATCAACGCACCATCGGCGCCGATAATTCTGCAACCGACTCGCGGATTCGGCGTCGGCCGTACTGGCGCATTCAGGACGTCATGCGCCAGTTCTCGCATGTGCTCAATCTCGACCGCAGTGGGCTTGAGCACTAGCAGCACCACCAAGAGTTAGCTTGAGTTGTTTCAGCAAGCTGACGCAACCGTCGGCAGGCTTCGGCTGGGTCGTCTGCCTTGTAGACAGCGTTGCCGGCAACGAAAACGTCTGCACCAGCCTCGGCAGCTTCTTCAATCGTGTTAGCGGCGATGCCGCCGTCCACCTGAATCCACAGCTCGAGATCATCGCGACGGATGATTTCGCGAGCCGCACGCACTTTCGGCATCATGTCGGCCATAAACGCTTGACCACCGAAGCCAGGTTCGACAGTCATGATGAGCAGCATGTCGAGTTCAGGAAGCAGTTCTTCGTAATCCTCGAGTCGCGTTCCAGGCTTGATGCCCATACCCACACGAGCACCAGCAGCTCGGATTGAACGGATCACTTCGCGCGGATCAGTCGCGGCTTCAACGTGGAATGTCACAGAGCGAGCACCCACTTCAGCGTAGCCAGCGGCCCACCGTTCAGGATTGTTGATCATCAAGTGACAGTCGACTGGCGTCGATACCGACTGAATCAGTTTCTCAACGACAGGCTGGCCGAGCGTGAGGTTAGGAACGAAATGGTTGTCCATGACATCGACATGCAACCAGTCGCAGGCGCCTGCGACCTTCTCGCACTCGGCTGCAAGGTTGGCAAAATCCGCTGACAGAATCGACGGTGAAATCTGAATGGCCACAACCGAAGGTTAGTCACGGGTGAGCAAAGCAAGGAACATCCCGTCCGTGCCGTGCAAATGTGGCCAGAGCCGCAGGAAGTTGCCTTCAGACGCCAAGGAACGAAACTCCTCTGCGTTGTGCAGACCAGGCACGTTCATAGCGATCTCGTTGGCATTCAGAACGCGCACCCCAGGCATCGCCTCGAGAACGTCTTCCACCACGAATTCCGTTTCTGCGAGATGGGGCGAGCAGGTCGCATAGCCCACCACGCCACCAGGGCGGATGGCCTTGAGTGCGTTTGTGAGTAACTGCCGCTGAAGTTTCGCGAGCACCGCAACGTCAGTTTGAGAGCGGCGCCAGCGAGATTCTGCGCGGCGGCGAAGCACACCCAGGCCAGTGCACGGAGCGTCCACCAAGACACGATCGAAATCACCGGTGGCAAACTGCTCATCACGACCGTCGGCAACCACAAGTCGGTGCGAGCCAGCAACCGGGCGCAGAGCTTTGTCGACCAGAGCGGCTCGATGTTCCTGCAACTCAACCGCAGTGAGCTCGGCTCCACGCTCGGTCGCCAAGAATTTGAGCAAGGCCGCTTTGCCGCCAGGGCCCGAGCAGAGATCTAGCCATTTGGAGTCAGGTCCTTCGAGTGGAGCAGCCGCCAAAGTCAGCGCAACTAACTGTGAACCTTCGTCTTGGACACCACAACTTCCATTGCGAACCGCAGCGATGTTGCTGGGGTCTGAATCAATACTCACCGCATACGGCGACCAGCGACCCGGGATGCCACCAGCGTCTGACAGAGCTGCAATGCCGGCGTCGCCGCTTCGGCTTACGCCCGTGATTCGAGGGCTTTGATTGTTCGTTTCGAGAAGCTCACCGATCTCGGCCTTGCGTGCGCCAAGTGCATCGCGCAACGCAGCCACTTGCCAACGAACATGCGACCACTCAACAGCGAGACGCTGGGCTTCATCTTCGATGCCAAGAGTCGTTAGTTCACGCCACTCGCTCAGGTCACGCTCCGAAACTCGACGCAAACTAGCGTTGACGAAACCGCCTGCGCTTCGGTACTTGACCACTCCAACAAGATCGACGGAACTGCTCACCGCAGCGTGATCGGGAACACGCATAAACAAGATCTGATACACGCCGAGTCGCAGCACATCTCGCACTGGCGGATCGATACGGTCGATTGCTCGATTCGATGCGCGCTCAATCACCGCATCGAGGAACCCGCGCCAACGAAGCGTTCCCATTGCCAGCTCAGTCGCAAATCCAGCGTCCCGAGAATCAAGTCTGTGTGAGCGAATCAAACTCGGCAAAGCCAGGTTGGCGTAGGCATCCTCAGCCTCCACCTGATACAACAACTCATAGGCCACAACTCGCGAATCGAGAGCTCTAGACATACTCAAATCTCAATTCTGAATCACGGATTCCACGCGCCCAGTCGGCCGCCGCCATCCAACCTTTGCCTGCCGGCTTCACTTGGCCCAACCGCAGCGCATGTGAGCCCGTGCCGACTAGCACGTCTGACTTGGAAACACGAAGCTGACCGGGCGCTAGATCAGTCACGTCGAGCACCAGCTCGACAGGAGCAATGCCGATTCTCTGATCGCCGAACGTGGTCCATGCGCCAGGTTCTGGGGTTGCACCGCGCACCCAGCGCGAGATTCCTAACGCCGGGTGATGCCACTTGAGATTAACTTCAGCGACCGTGATCTTCGGCGCCATGCTCACACCGTCAGTCGACTGTTCGCGAGGTGATGCAACTCCACTCTCAATCGCATCGAAAGTCGCGACGAGTAATCCTGCGCCTTCAAGCGACAGTCGCTGGAGCAGATCGCCCGCGGTCTCATCGGAACCAATCTCAACCGGCATCTGCCCCAAGATGGCTCCAGTGTCCATTCCTGCATTCAAGAGGAAAGTGGTCGCGCCAGTGACGTCATCTCCAGCCATGATCGCGCGCTGCACGGGTGCAGCTCCGCGCCACGCTGGCAGCAGCGAGAAGTGCAGATTGATCCAACCCAAGGGCGCAAGTTCGAGAGTTTCTGGTTTCAGCAGTTGTCCATAAGCAACAACTGCGACCGCATCAAAGTCGAGTGCAGAGAGTGCTTCACGAGAATCGACAGTATTGATGTCGGTGAACGTGTACACATCGAGAGAGTGCGCATTTGCGACTTGGTGAATGGCTGACGGCATCAACTGTCGTCCGCGACCCGCAGGCGCTGGAGGCTGAGTGATGACACCGACAATTTCGTGACTCGAGGCGATCAGCGCCTCGAGGCTCGGCACGGCCGCGTCTGGCGTGCCAGCGAAAAGCAGTTTCACTATCCGAGACCTGGGCGCATGGCGTGTGGGCTCAATTTAATTTGGGGCGCATCAGCACCGAACCACTCAGACTCGCGAATGAACTTCATCGCTTCTTTGCGAGCTTCAGCGTCAAGGCGATCGATGAACAAGATGCCATCAAGATGATCGGTTTCATGCTGGATCGCGCGGGCGAGCAACTCAGAACCTTCAATGATGACTGGTTCGCCGTACATGTTCATGCCCTTGGCGACCACGCGCATGGAACGCTTGGTATCGATGGTGAGATCAGGCATGGACAAGCAGCCTTCAGGGCCGTCTTGAAGTTCATCACTGAGGTCGAGCGAAGGATTGATGAGATGACCCACCACGTCATCGACCCAGTACGTGAACACGCGTAGACCCACGCCGATCTGGGGAGCTGCGAGGCCAGCGCCTGGTGCATCCAACATGGTTTCAGTGAGATCAACGACCAACTGGCGCAGCTCCTTGTCGAAGTCGACGACAGGCAGCGCAGGGGTGGTTAGAACGGGGTCACCGAACAGGCGGATGGGTTGAATACTCACGGGGAGCATTCTAAAGACTTATCGCAGATGAGTCGGATCAACGCGAACAGAGAAAGTGCCTTTGAGCTTTTGGCTCGAGCGAAGCGCCAGTACTGCTCTGAGTTCGGCGGCAGTCTCAGCGGCCAGCGAGCGTGGGCTACACACCAGCACTCGCTCGAGTTCTTCGTTCTCCGGTGAGGTTCCGTACGGAACGGGGCCAAGCACTCGCACCCGCTCAGGCAGTCGCCCAGGAGCAACCATCGTCACCCAAGCTCCCCGAGAGCAGATGACTTCCGAAAGAGAGGCGGCGGGAAGCATGTTGGCCGCTTTACGAGTCTCGAGTTCTCGGTGTGCAAAACCAACTACGTCATGTCGAATCAATGCCTGCACAACTGGATGAGAGTCATTGCCGGCAACCACGACTCGTCCACTCTCTGGTGCGACAAGCGACACCACCGCTTGCCATCTCCGCAATGCCTCCTCATGAGCTCGGAGATCAACTCGAGACAATGCCATCTCTGCATCCAGGAGGACTGCCGCCGCATAGAAACCTGACTCAACGCGTGGCTCTGCACCTGGCGTCGAGATGACGAGTGACGGAACATCGGGCACGGATTCGAGGACTGCGTCACGACCTGACATTCGCACGGGAATATCTGGAAACGCGCGACCTAGTTCTTCAGCAGTGCGTCCCGCGCCGATAGTCACGGTGCGAAGCTCAGTCGACTGGCACCACTGACACTCATGGCCGCCTGCAGATGCGCCACACCACATGCACAGCGCCAATGCGTCTTGGCGAGTTCGAGCAAGTGGACCCGAGCACTGCCGACACTGCGCCCGCTCACGACAACGGGCGCAGGCAAGATTGAGCTGATAGCCACGACGCGGCACGTGAATCAAGACAGGTCCAGTTCGAAGCCCTTCTCGAATCGTTGCGAAGGCAATCTGCGGAAGGCGTGCTGCACGCGCTACCGGGTCGCGTGCCAAATCTGCATCGGTAACCGCACGCACTGTCGGCGACTGTGAGCGCACGAACTCGCGATTGCATGCCAATTCAACTAGCCAACCAGATTCAATCCATTGCTGTGTCTCACATGAGCGACCAGTGGAGAGGCTGAAGAAGTGAGTGCCCGCTTCTCGCGACCGAATCGCGAGAACGTCTCGACCATTCCACGCTGGCGAATGCTGCTCTGCAAGTGAGTCATCGCCGTCGTCTAGAACCGCAACCAGACCAAGGTTATGAACAGGCGCGAATGCTGCCGAGCGAGTACCAATCACGATTGAGGCCTCGCCGCGCAAGACGCGCAAGAAGTTTCGATAGCGAGCAGACGGCGCGAGGTCGCTACTCAGAACTGCGAGGGCCTCTCCTGCTGAGTGCTGGAGGTACGAAGCAAGGCGCTCAAGATCGCGGCGATCTGGAACAACCGCAATCGCACCCCGCCCTGACGACGCAGCGGTCAGCAGTACGTCGCCGAGCATGAGAACTGGGTCGTGACCAGGTCCAGTCGTCAGAGTCGCGCGGATCGGTTCGCTGCTTTTGTGTGCGTCGGCTACGTGGTCAAGCAGCGCCCGCGCGCCGAAGTAGTAATCCCAGACAGCGGGCTCGACCGTCGGCCGCGGCACTGGCGGAGCCGGCACAGGCAGTGCGGAGACTGCGGCAGCTTCAACTCGGGCTTGGCGTGGAGCGATTGCACTTCGCACTACGTCCGACAGAGATCCCACCCATCGATCAGCTGTCAGTCGGGCGAGGTAGTGAACTTCAGGCGTCAACAGCGGCACAGAGCCGATAACTTCGAGAACGTTCGCGACACGCTCCGGTCGCTCTACGGTGTCGGTGAATCCAACGACCCAGCCATTGAGTTTGCGGCCACCAAAAAGCACTCGCACCCTGCTGCCCCACGAAACTTCGGATGCCAGCTCAGGTGGAATGGCATAGTCAAACGGCCGATCGAGATGCAGCAGCGGCGTCTCCACGGCAATCTGAGCGTATGGCAGATTCACAGGCAGAGTGTGCTTGATGCCACTGACGAAATGAATCAGAGGCTCTGAAGTTGTGGAGCGACCTAGCCCTTGATAGCAGCCGCGAGAGCTGCGGCACGATCCGTGCGCTCCCACGTGAAGGTCGACACAGACGGACTTGCTTCCCATGGCTTGCCTGGCGTCAGACGGTCGTACGAGACCGAAGGACGACCAAAGTGGCCGTATGCGGAGGTCGCGCGGTACTGAACGACGTCAGGGTTGAGAAGTTCAAGGTCGCGAATAATCGCTGCCGGGCGCAAGTCGAATACAGATAAGACTGCGTCCTGAATCTGCTCGTCTGGGACGACGCCGGTGCCGAAAGTTTCGACGAAAACGCCAACTGGATGAGCCTTACCAATTGCGTACGCGACCTGAACTTCGCAACGCGCGGCCAGGCCAGCTGCGACAACGTTCTTAGCGACCCAACGCATTGCGTACGCGGCCGAGCGGTCAACCTTGGACGGATCCTTGCCCGAGAACGCACCGCCACCGTGACGAGCCATGCCTCCGTAGGTGTCGACGATGATCTTGCGACCGGTGAGACCGGCGTCGCCCATCGGACCGCCGACTACGAAACGACCGGTTGGGTTGATGAGAACGCGCACATTAGAGGTGTCAATTGCACCAGCGAGATCACTCGCAAGAACTGCATCAATGACTTCACGCTTGATGTCTGGTGCGAGAGTGCCGTCGAGATCGACGTCCTCAGCATGCTGGGACGAGATGACGACTGTGTCGAGTCGAACTGGTCGATCGCCGTCGTACTCAATCGTCACCTGAGTCTTGCCGTCGGCGCGAAGATAAGGAAGGACACCCGACTTGCGTGATGCGGTGAGCTGCTCAGCGAGAGCATGAGCCAGGTGAATCGGCAGTGGCATGAGTTCTGGAGTGTCGGTCGAGGCGTAACCGAACATCAAGCCCTGGTCGCCTGCACCCTGCGCATCGAGTGGATCGCCTGAAGACTCCGCGCGTGTCTCAAAAGCATCATCGACACCCTGTGCGATGTCAGCTGACTGCTTGCCGATCGAGACCTGGATGCCACACGAGTTGCCATCGAAGCCCTTGACTGAAGAGTCATAGCCAATGTCGAGGACGACCTGGCGAACAATCTGCATGACGTCGGCAAAACCTTCGGTGGTCACCTCGCCCGCAACGTGGACCTGACCAGTGGTCAGAAGCGTCTCAACGGCCACGCGACTCTTGGGGTCTTGTCCCAACAAATCATCGAGAATGGCATCTGAGATCTGGTCAGCCATCTTGTCTGGATGACCCTCAGTGACGGATTCTGACGTGAACAGTCGACGCGACATGCAGCCTCCTTAAGGCGCCGCGAGTTTAGGTCGAGGGCCTCGGCGCTGAGCGTCAGAATCGGGAAATGACCAAATGCCAGACAGTTTCTGCAACTAATTCCTTATTAGAAAGTTGCACTTCGACTGGCTCAGAGTCTGCCGAAATGATCGTGACGGCGTTGTCGTCTACCTCAAACGCCTTGTCCGCGGACACGTCGTTGATGACGAGCAAGTCGCAACCTTTGCGAAGCAGTTTTTGGCGACCATATTCGATGGCATCGACGTGGCTGTCGCCGGTCTCGGCTGCGAAGCCGACGATCACCTGACCCTGTCGTCGCTGCGCTACGAGTCCAGCCAGCAGGTCAGGGTTTTGGATCAAGCGAAGCTCGAGCGCCTCGTCACCTGATTTCTTGATCTTGTGGCCTGCGGCCTCGTCTGGCCGGAAATCTGAGACTGCGGCGGCCATGACGATTGCGTCCGCATCTGAAGCATGAGCAGCCAAAGCAGCTTGCATGTCCGCAGTCGAGGTGACACGCACGATGTCGACGCCTGCTGGGTCAGGAAGCGATGAGTTAGCAGAAATCAGCGTGACTCGCGCTCCCCTGGCTGCGGCAACTGCCGCAAGCGCATAACCCTGCCGCCCGCTTGAGCGATTGCCCAAGAAACGTACTGGGTCAAGAGCTTCACGAGTGCCACCTGCCGTCACTACGACACGCTTGCCGACCATGTCAGGAGCGGTTCGGCCAGCCCGAAGCGCATGGCGAACGACCGCCGCGATAGCCACAGGATCGGGGAGTCTGCCCTTGCCTGAATCCACACCCGTCAGGCGACCGACGGCAGGCTCCAGCACAACAATGCCGCGCGACCGCAGTGTTTCGACGTTGGCAACAGTCGCAGCGTTGTCCCACATCTCGGTGTGCATGGCAGGGCTGAGAATGACTGGGCAGGTCGCCGTGAGCATCGTCGCGGTAAGCAAATCATCTGCGCGGCCGACAGCGGCGCGAGCCATCAGATCTGCGGTAGCGGGAACCACCACGATGGCCTCTGCTGATCGAGCGAGGCTCACATGGGGCACATCGTGAACATCAGACCAGACGTCGGTGTGGACAGGATTGCCCGAGAGCGCGGCAAAGCTGGCTTCGCCAATAAACCGCAAGGCCGAGAGCGTTGGAATGACATGAACATTGCAGCCGCTCTCGCTGAGCAATCGCACAAGTTCAAGGGCCTTAAATGCAGCAATGCCGCCGGCAACACCAACAATTACTGTTGGGCGCTCGGCGGCAGCCGCGTAGTGCATAAAACTTAGGCTTCGTCAGCCGACTTGTACTGAAGCAGACCGGCTTCGATTTCGCGCAATGCGATAGACATCGGCTTCTCGGTGCGTTCTGCTGCAACAAGTGGGCCGGTGTTCTCGAAAGAACCCGAATCCAGCTGACCGTAGTAGGCATTGATTTCACGAGCACGCTTGGCCGCGTAGATGACCAACTGGTACTTGGTGCCAGCAATGTTGATCAGGTCGTCGATCGGAGGATTGGTGATTCCTTCGGGACGTGGGGTGGTGCCGGACATGAAACCTCGCAAAATCAGGAATGTGAGCGGGCGAAGTCTAGCAAGGTATCTGCAGTGTCACTGACCTCGTGATTTATGACCGCATAATCGAATTCCGCCTCAGCAGCGAGCTCAATTTTGGCCACTTCGAGGCGGTGAGCGATGACTTCCGCAGTTTCGGTGCCTCGCCCAGTGAGGCGGTCCACGAGCACTTCCCACGAAGGTGGCTTCAAGAAGACCAGTTTTGCCTGAGGGAATCGAGTCTTGACCTGACGCGCCCCCTGAAGCTCAATCTCCAAAATCACGTCGGTTCCGGCCTCGAGCCGGTCAGCCACAGGCTGTGCCGGAGTGCCATAGAGGTTGCCCGCGAACTCCGCCCACTCGAGCATCTCCCCCGCTGCCACCGTCGCCTCAAACTCGTCTCGGCTCACGAAGAAGTACTCGACTCCGTGAGTCTCGCCTTCGCGCTGCAGGCGGGTCGTCATCGAGACAGATACCCAGACTTCGCCGGCACGGTCTTTGACTGCCTTGACGACGGTCGATTTTCCGACGCCGGAGGGGCCGGAGACGACAATCAGATTTGCGCTCACACCAACTCCGCGGCGATGGCCGCAGCGGCGGCCGCGACATCTGCTGCACCGGTGATCGGGCGACCAATCACGACGAGGTCTGCGCCATCTGCAATCGCCTGTTGTGGCGTCGCGATTCGTGACTGATCTCCAGCATCTGCACCAGCAGGACGCACGCCAGGGGTGATCAAGGTGATGTCAGCTGGCACGACAGCGCGAACCGCAGCCACCTCCATTGGAGAGCACACAATCGCGCGTGCGCCTGCGTCGACAGCAAGTGCAGCGAGTCGAGTGACTGCCTCGATGGGTGAGCCGCTGAATCCAACGGCCGTGAGATCCGCCTCGGACATAGACGTCAGAATCGTGACGGCGACAATGCGAGTGTCAGGAAGCGTGTCAGCGGCAGCGCGAATCATCGCTGCACCCCCACTCGCGTGGACTGTGAGAAATTCCGGATTGAAGCGAGCGACGCTGCGGCATGCGCCAGCAACAGTGTTTGGAATATCGTGAAGCTTAAGGTCGAGGAAGAGCCGGCAATCGGTCGATCGCACAGCATCAATCGCCGAGGCTCCGTCGCGCAGATACGTCTCAAGACCAACCTTCAAGGTATCGACGACGGGCGCAGACGAGCTGGCCCAGGCCGACAGAGTCGACAGATCCGGCGCATCAAGCGCTACAGCAATAGGAGCCTTCATTTATCTCTCCGCCCTATGCGCGATTCCACTGACTTCCTTGATTGAACTGAAACCACGGCGCTCCAGCTCGGCCTCTAACTCACGAGTGATTCGCAACGGCGCGGAAGGATCACCGAAGATTGCAGTACCAACGCTGACTGCATTTGCACCTGCAGCGATGAACTCAAGGGCATCAAGTCCAGATCGAATGCCACCCATGCCCAAGATTGGGAAATCAGGCATCGCGGCACGGATCTGATACACGCAGCGAATAGCAATCGGCCGGATGGCTGGACCTGAAAGTCCGCCTGTGCGTCCGCCTAGCTTTGGTCGAAGCGTCACTGGATCGAGAACCATGCCAAGCACAGTGTTGATGAGCGAGACGCCATCAGCACCCGCATCACGAACCGCTTGAGCGATTTCGACAATGTTCGTGACATCAGGTGAGAGTTTCGCGATGAGTGGCATCGTCGATGGAACCGTCCGGCGAACAGCAGCGACCACGTCCGCAGCAGAGCCAGGCTGGCACGCAAACACAAGGCCGCGGTTAGCGACGTTTGGGCAGGAAATGTTGACTTCGATTGCCTTGACGACGGAGTGGTCGCGAATGCGAGCCGCAACGCGAGAAAACTCTTCGGTGTTGTTGCCGGCAATAGAAACGACAGTGGTGACACCGCGCTTCTCGAGCCATGAAAGATCGTTCGCAATGAATGACTCGATACCCGGCCCCTGAAGACCAATCGAGTTGAGCATTCCCGATGGAGTCTCGGCCATACGAGGAGTCGGACGACCACTGCGCGGTTCGAGCATGATGCTCTTGGTGACGATACCGCCGATGTCAGTGATGTCGAAGAACTGATCGAGTTCCTTGCCGGCCGCAGCGCAACCTGACGCAGTAAGAACTGGGCTCGACAGTTGAAGGTTGCCCAGCGAGGTAGTCATGTTGACTGCCATTAGTGAGCACCTCCCTGAGGAGCACCGTAGGCATCAGCGGGAACCGTGCCGACGGCATCCCAACGCACGCGATCTCCACGGAATACTGGACCTTCAACGCACGAGCGCACCATGCGAGTCACGCCATCGTCACCGACGACTGGCAGCACGCACGTCATGCAGACGCCGATTCCACACGCCATACTCTCTTCGACCGCGGTCTGTGAAATCGCTCCGTGAGCGGTGGCAACCTTCGCGACGGCCTGGAGCATGGGCATCGGACCACACGCGTACACAACCGCAGAGTCGGAACGCTTGATCATCTCTGGCATGACGTCTGAGACACGACCCTTGATGCCGGCGCTGCCGTCATCGGTGGTGATCTCAAAGTGGCGAGCCAAACGCTTGCATTCCAGTGTGTCGAAAAGCTTCGCCTCAGTTCCGGCGCCGAAAATCATGTCGACCTGGCAACCGCGAGCGATGAGTTCTTCAGCCAAGTAAGCCATCGGCGCACTGCCATAACCGCCAGCGACCAACAAACAATTGACGGGATCACGAGGCAGCGCGAATGGGCGACCCAAAGGCGCGACGACATCGAGGACTGCACCGACAGGCTGAGCCGTCAGCCACTGCGTACCAGCGCCGTGAGCGCTCACGATGAGCTCGATAACCGAACCTTTGGCTGTCATCTCAGTAGCGCGATGAATCGAGAACGCGCGACGAAGCACCATTGGGGTGTTGTCTCCGCCGACGGCAATCGCCGCGAAATGACCCGGACGAACACCAGTCGCAATACCTGCCCCCGACAGGACAAGGTGGTGGTAGCTGCCCACGCGCCGATTGCTCAGCAACGTGGCCTTCACCTGAACTGCCATTTAAACACCTGCCGCTCTTGCTGCGTTGATGCGCGATGCATACTCCTGAAGAGAATGTACGGTCAATTCTTGCTTGAGGCTTGATTCGATGCCCTGGACGGCCGCCGCCAGACCCTGAATCGTGGTGATCGACTCAAG
>JBDLPZ010000169.1:0-10357 GCA_039800825.1 Actinomycetota bacterium | reverse complement strand
ACGTTCGCAATCAGCATCGGTATTGCTTTCGCTGTCACTCAGTTGTCCGTCGGAATTCAGCACAAGCCGTCGCTTTACTCGGCACTCACGATGGCCGGCATTGGTCTCGTGATGTACTTCCCAGCTCAGACGATTTTTGAGTGGGAAAACCGTCGCTTCTTGTGGCCAGCATTGATCCTCGTGACGGTAATCGTTGCCGTGGTTACGGCGCTCTTGTTTGCGAAGATTGACCGAGGTCCGGTTATCCGTACGTCGGTGATTACCGCACTCCTCGTGATTTTCGTCATTCTCGTGGACAAGATGCTGCGCACGATGGGTCCATACATGGCGACGGACGCGGTCAACTACCGTCCGATTCCGACCTTCGGCCAGGAGAACACGTTGCTCGAAAAGGGCAACTTCTGGTTCACATTCTTTGACACCGCAGTGCACTTGGTCCTCCCGACCTTCGCTCTGCTTCTGATCTCTTTCGCTGGCTACATCCGCTTCTCGCGCGGCACGTTGCTCGAAGTGCTTAACCAGGATTACATCCGCACGGCCCGTGCTAAAGGTCTGCCAGAGCGCACGGTCATCATGCGTCACGCTTTCCGCAACACGCTCATCCCGCTGACGACCATCATCGTCGTTGACTTCGCCGGCATCATCGGCGGTGCCATCATCACCGAGAAGGTGTTCGGCTGGCGAGGCATGGGAACGCTGTTCAACATGGCAATCAGCTCATTCGACCTGAACCTGCTCATGGGCGTGTTCTTCATTACGTCCACGATGGCGGTTTTGGCCAACCTGGTCGCCGACCTTCTGTACTCGGCCCTTGACCCACGTATCCGCGTAGGAGGCAACTAATGTCTTGGTTTAAGCGTGACAAGGCTGCGGCCGAAGACACCAATAGCATCGCCGACCGCGAGACTGCCGGCCTCAGCCAAGGTCAGATCGTCATTCGCCGATTCCTGCGTCACCGTGCAGCAATGATTTCGGTATTTGCAATTCTCGCGATTGTCACCTTCGTCTTCAGCGCGCTTGAGCTCAAGATTGGCCCTCTTCAATGGAGTGGTTGGTGGAAGTACTCGACTGAAGACATTCCTGCTCTCGAATACGAAAGCTGCCCTGGTGGCTCCATCGGTTGCCCGTCGTTGGATGCGATTCCATTCCTTGATGGTGACTGGATTCAGCTCGGCGAGCATCCATTCGGTCAGGATGACATCGGTCGCGACTACTTCGCACTAGTCCTCAAGGGCGCACAGCGCTCGTTGCTCGTCATGGTGCTCATCGGCATGGTCGGTGCAACCATCGGTACCGTGATGGGTGCCGTTTCGGGCTTCTTCCGTGGCTGGGTTGATGCAGTGCTCATGCGCTTCACCGACTTCATCATCACGATTCCCTCGATCATCATCGGCTCGGTTATCGGCTTCCACTACGGCAACTTGGGTGTCGCCTTCCTCGGCGTATTCCTCGGTTTGTTCGCGTGGACCGGCTTGTCTCGTCTCGTGCGCGGTGAGTTCCTGACCTTGCGTGAGCGCGAGTTCGTCGATGCTGCGCGTGTGGCTGGCGCCAGCAACCGTCGCATCATCTTCAAGCACATCCTGCCGAATGCAGTCGGCGTCATCGTGGTGTCGGTGACCCTGCTGATGTCGGGTGCGATCTTGCTCGAGACCGCCCTCTCGTACCTCGGCTTCGGTGTCGTCGCACCGGACGTTTCGCTCGGTCTCTTGATCAGCCAGTACCAGGATTCGTTCTCGACTCGTCCATGGCTGTTTTGGTACCCAGGCTTCTTTATCATCTCGATTGCTTTGAGCATCAACTTCATTGGTGATGGTCTGCGCGATGCTTTCGATCCTCGTCAGCGTCGTCGAATTAGCCGTCGTGAGAAGCTGCGTGCGATCGTGGTCAACCGTGGTTCAAAGCAACTACCTGAGAGCCCAGAGGCTTAAAGGTGAATAACCTCAAGCAGCACACCGACAACCCAACTCGTCAGCGCAATGCTGGCGAGCAAGGGTTGGCGTTTGTGCTGCGTGGTGACGCTCGCGTCGCGACCTTCGCGATTGAAAGCTTCCCAACGCAGCCGCGCAAGGTGTGCCGCAACGCCACTATGAGTGCGTGGCGAATCGCCGGGTCGAATGCTGGAGCTGTCGCGCACACTGATGCCGCGCATCTCTGTCTCATGAACCGTGCGACTGTGGTAGCGGCTAGGGCCGGGAGCTGCAACAGCGAAGATCTTTCGGTCCGCAGTGGTCACGCTCATGGAGTAGCGGGTCTCGATATCAACGACGTCTTGCCATCCAATGGTTTCGTCGGTGATGAGATTCGTGATCACAATCGCTTCGTCGTACAGGTCGACCTTGGGGCGCAGGAACAGCAGGTAAGCGCCAGCTGCAAATGCGCCTCCCAAGAACAGGCCAGCTACGACATCCTGTCCGTTGTTGCGAGTGAATCGCTCAGCAACGAACAAGATATCGAGCACAACAGCAAAAACGAACCAAACGTAACTACTGCGCGGTCGAAAGGTCTCACGATTATTCACGCGCACATCATTACATGCAATGACGACCACATGGAGGTGGCCTCATGACCGATCCAGTTCTGCGGGTAAAGGACTTTACCGTCGAATTTTGGGTGGACGGTGTCTGGTATCCAGCCGCTGTTGGAATGAACTTTGACGTTGAGCCAGGCAAAGTCCTCGCCATCGTCGGCGAGTCAGGTTCCGGCAAGTCCACGACCGCCATGGGTCTGATGAGCCTGCTCGCGTCGAACGCGCGCATGAAAGGCAGCGTTCAGGTCAAGGGCAAGGAAATGATTGGCGCTTCGCCAAACGTCTTGCGCAAGACCCGCGGCAAGGATGTGGCCTACATCTTCCAGGAGCCAATGACTGCGCTGAACCCTGTCTACACGATTGGTTTCCAGATCGTTGAGACGCTACGCAATCACTTCGATATGGGTCCAAAGGAAGCTCGCGACCGTGCCATCGAACTGATCGGCCTCGTAGAAATTCCTAATCCAGAGCAGTCATTCGACAAGTACCCACACCAGTTGTCTGGTGGTCAGCGCCAGCGCGCCATGATCGCTCAGTCGCTCGCGTGTGACCCCGGTCTTCTCGTAGCTGACGAACCAACCACCGCTCTCGACGTGACGGTCCAGGCCGAAATCCTCGACTTGATGCACGACCTCAAGACCCGCCTTAACTCGGCGATTTTGCTGATTACTCACGACATGGGTGTTGTCGCCGATATGGCTGATGACATTCTCGTCATGAAGGACGGTCTGACTGTCGAGCACGGCACCGCGGATCAGATCTTCAATCGCCCGCAGCATCCTTACACCCAGGAACTCCTTGGTGCGGTTCCGAAGCTCGGCAGCACGCCTAAGCGCGAACTCGTCTTCAAGGAAGCTAATCCAGAGCCAGTTATTCGCATGACTGACGTGACGATTGAGTACCCGAAGCGTGGCCGCATTCCTGCGTTCACCGCTGTGAAGAACTTCAACCTCGAGATCTACCCGGGCGAAATCGTCGGCCTTGTGGGCGAATCTGGCTCAGGCAAGACCACTGTTGGTCGCGCTGCTATCGGTCTGCTTCCAATCAAGGAAGGCAAGATCGAGATCGTCGGTCAGGACATCTCGCATGCCAACAACAAGGACCTGCGCAGCATTCGCCGTCACACCGGCATCGTGTTCCAAGATCCAGCCAGCTCGCTCAATCCGCGCTTGCCTATCGGTGAGAGCATCGGCGAACCAATCTTCTTGGCTGGCATTGCGAAGGGCGCAGAGCTCAACCACATGGTCGAAGACTTGCTCGACCAAGTTGAACTTCCACGCAGCTACCGCAACCGCTACCCACACGAACTCTCAGGTGGCCAGCGTCAGCGCGTCGGTATCGCCCGTGCACTTGCGCTCACGCCATCACTGTTGATCGCTGACGAGCCAACCTCTGCACTCGACGTGTCGGTGCAGGCGCGCTTCCTCGAGCTGCTGCAGGAGCTTCAGGAGAAGCTCGGCTTCGCTTGCTTGTTCATCAGCCACGACCTAGCTGTGGTCGACATCTTGTCGCACCGCATCGCAGTGATGCAAAACGGTGTGCTCGTAGAGGCCGGCGACCGCGATCAGATTCTGAAGAATCCTCAAGATCCATACACGCAGCGCCTCTTGGCTGCAGTGCCAGTGCCAGACCCAGCAGAGCAGCATCGTCGCCGCGAAGCACGTCTCGCAGCTGCGAACTAGTCCATACAAGTTAGGGCCGCCATCCGTGAGGATGGCGGCCCTAACTGTTGGCAGCTGTTAGTTAGCCTGGCTAACGGTCGACATATTGAAGTTGCTGAAACGGATCGCTGGTGTCGCCATGCGATCTGCATCGCCGGCCCATTCGCGAGCCTGAGTGATCTCAGTGGCACCAATCGCCGAAATGCGCGACCAGAGGTCGACTGGCGATTCGTTCCAGCGGAAGTTGTTGACCGCGCCGACGACTTCGCCGCCTTCGATCTTGTAGACACCGTCACGAGTGAGACCGGTCAGCAGCAGCGTGACTGGGTCGACTGTGCGGATGTACCACAGCGTGTTGACGAGCAATCCAGACTCGGTGCTAGCGACGAGATCCATCGTCGAGCCAGTCGCACCGGGTGCCTCGAGAATTACGTTGTCACCAAATGGGGTGAACGGCAACTGTGTCAAAGCAGCGGTGCTGCGTGTCTGTACGAGGGACGCAAGATGACCGTCCTTGATCCAGTCCACACGGCCGAGAGATTGACCGTTGTCGAACACTGAAGCATGGGAGCCGCTCTCGGCTGTCGCCAAGAACGGTGCTGCTTCCATGCCCGCATATGTTGGATCTGAGTACAGATTGATCGGGACGTTTGCGATGAGCTCGCCGACGCGCGTTCCGCCGCCTTTCTTCGAGAACACCGAACGACCTTCATGCGCACTACGTGCATCGGCCATCCACAGTGCGTAGACCAAGAGGTCCGTCACGGCGCTCGGGGTAAAGACAGTCTCGTAGCGACCAGCCGGTGCTTCGAGCTGGCGCGACTGCCACTCGAGTTTCGTGCGCAGTGCACTGTCGACTTCGAGAACGTCGATATCGGTAAAGTCGCGAGTCGAGCGACCTTCCCATGTGGAGCGCGTACGGCCATGTGACTTGGCGGTCATTTCAATGCGACCAGTGGGCAAGTCATAGCGAAGTCGCAAACCGCCCTTTGATCCAAGCCACGTCGTGACCATCGAGTGCTCGGCGTAACCGAAGAGCTCGATGCCATCTGCCACGGAGCGGCTGAACGTATCGCCCAGCGCAGGTGCAACGGTGCCGAACACATCAGGGCCCGTCGCCTGGTGAAGCGCATCCCATTCGCCGACGGCGAAGTCGCGTCGGATGTCTGCGTAATCATCAGCTGCGCCAGCCGCGTGTGCGTTCTCGACGGCTTCACGCAGAAGTTGGCTGATCTCATCGTCGCTGACATCGGCACGAGTCGCAGTGCCTGAGGCCATTGCGCCTTCGACAGCTACGAATGCGATGACCGTCACCTTGCGGCTGGAGATCATGCCGTTAGTGGTGAGAGTTGAGTTGGCCCAACGCAGGTTTGCTTCGGTGCTTTCGTCGACGAGCACCATGCACTCGTCGAAGTCGACCTTGGCGAGAATCTTTTCAATCAGTTCTTGTGGGGTGCTCATGCTTTTGCCTCTGCAACCGTGTTGAGAATGTTGACGTTTTCGAACAGTGCCGCTGGGCAGCCGTGGCTCACCGCCGCGATCTGGCCAGGCTGGCCCTTGCCGCAGTTGAAGGCGCCACCGAGCAACCAGGTGCTTGGACCGCCGACGACGCTCATCGAGTTCCAGAAGTCAGTGGTCGTGGCTTGGTAGGCGACGTCCTTGATCTGCCCGGCGAGACGGCCATTGCGGATGCGATGGAACTGCTGGCCAGTGAACTGGAAGTTGTAGCGCTGCATATCGATTGACCAGGACTTGTCGCCCTTGATGTAGATGCCGTCTTCGACCCCGCCGATGAGCGCCTCAAGATCTGGACCGTTGGGATCTGCCTGCAGCGAGACGTTTGGCATGCGCTGGATCGGCACATGCGCAGGGGAGTCGGCGAAGGCGCAACCGTTGCTGCGCTCAAGGCCGATAGCCGAGGCGATGCGACGATCGGTCTGGTAGCCGACGAGAACGCCGTCCTTGATGATGTCCCATTGTTGTGCGGCGACACCTTCGTCATCCCATCCGACCGTGCTGAGGCCGTGTGGCGTCACGCGGTCGCCGGTGACGTTCATGAGGCGAGAGCCGTACTGAAGCTTGTTGAGCTTGTCTGGCGTCGCAAATGACGTGCCGGCGTAGTTGGCCTCGTAGCCAATCGCCCGATCGAGCTCCGTCGCATGACCGATGGACTCATGGATTGTGAGCCAAAGATTGCTCGGGTCGATGACGACGTTGTAGCGGCCGGGTTCAACCGATGGAGCGAGAGTCTTCTCATGCAGCAGAGCTGGCAGGTGGGCCAGTTCTGAGTTCCAATCGAATGTGCTGCCGTCCATCCACTCCCAGCCGAAGCCGGCAGGCTGCGCCAAAGTGCGCATGGAGTCGAAGCCATGTTCGCCGACCGAAATCGCATCGATGGCGCCGTGAGTGCGCACGCGCTGCTGGGTCGTCGACGTACCGCGTGAATCGGCGTAGAACTTCTGCTCCTTGACGTACATGACGTAGGCGCTGACGTGGCTGACGACGTCCGACTGCATCAGACGATCGCTGTAGCCAACGAGAAGGTCCACTTTGTCCTTATTGGAGACGGCGAACGGATCGATCGAGTAGTCCGAAACCCAGACGGCATCGCGATACACAGGCTCGGCCGCCAGCTCGATGAACTCAGTCGACAGTGGCTTCGAGAGTCGAGCCATGCGCACCGCGTTGGCGGCGAGAGTGGCGGCGACATCGCGACTCACTACGGGCGACGAGGCGAAGCCCCAGGCACCATCGACGATGACGCGAACGCCCATGCCGAATGCGGTGTCATCTGACTGAGTTTCGAGGTGGCAATCTCGCAATGACATCAAGCCAGTGCGCGTTCTCTCGATTCGGACATCTACGTGTGAAGCGCCAGCCTTCAGGCCCGCCGCGATCGCGGCGTCGGCGCAAGAGTGCAGGGGAAGGGCCAAGAAATCGGCGTCCACCTGCTTTGAACTATGAGCAGCATTGGTCATTGCGCCATCATGGCAGAAGGGTGTGTAAGACTCGGCTTCGCATCACCAAAGAGAGGTTCGAATGACTCGCCCCCGCATTGCCCTGTTGGGCCGCTTCAGTGAGAAGGCTCAAGGCATTCGCAGCCGCGGCGTCGTTATCTCTATCAACCTCCTCGACTACATCTGGGCCGGCGGCGGCGAGCCAGTGACTCTGCTGCCGATGGATACCCCAGAGGGTCTCGACTGGTCGGAACGCCTCAAAGGGATCGATGGCGTTTGCATGCCAGGCGGTGCTGACCTAGATCCAGCGCTCTATGGGGAACAGTCTGATGACAGCGTCTACGGCGTCAATAGCACGCAGGACGCGGCCGACATCAGCCTCATCAATTACTGCGTCGACAATGGCATCCCGCTCCTGACGATTTGTCGTGGAACGCAGGCTCTCAACATTGCGCGCGGCGGCTCGCTCGTCGTGGACATGGATGACCGTCACAGCATGCATCCGCATACAGTCGACCTGGCTGCAGCCTCAGAGCTCGGCGTCGGTACAGCGCCGATCGCGGTCCACTGCAACCACCACCAAGCGCTCTCGCGTCTCGGTGACGGTCTTCAGGTCATCGCCAACTCGGTTGACGGAATTGTTGAAGCGGTGTCGCTGGATGCCAAAGCGTGGACCATCGGATTGCAGTGGCACCCCGAAGACACATTTCGTGAGGATCCGCGCCAGACTGAATTGCTCGCGCCGTTTATCGCGGCAGCTGCCGCACGAACCAAGCGATAAACACGCTGGTCGCTGCTGCATAGAAGCACCACAGCGACGCAAGGCCGTGCTGGTTCCAGAAGAACAAGAACGTCGTTACGAACACGTTTGAGACGCCCCACAAGAACATCGGTCGGTGGCTCGAAAGCAGCACTGCGCCGATCGTTGCTACTGGATAAATCAGACCTGCGATCGGGTGAACGCCGGCGATGTCGTAATCAATGTAGAGATTGCAGGCCGCGGCACTGCCCTCGCCTTGGATGAGGGCGAATGCATACGCCATGCCTCCGACTAGCCCGAGCCCTTGAATGATGTACAGGGCCTGGCGGCGAATGCCTGCAGGCTCGATCATCAAGATCGCCAACGGAATGTAGATGGGCAGAACAGCAAATGCGAAGAGTAGGTACGCCCACTCGGCCGCATCGCTCAATGCGTGGGGAATCAGGTCTCTGAAGCCGCACCACACCAACGCGGACTCAAATGTATGCAGAGCGAAAGCCGTTGGGATGAGTGCTAGAGGAAGAGTTTGACGATTAGGGCAGTGGCGAAATGCATCTATAGCAATGACGCTGATCGCGGTGCCAACAACGACATCGACTTCGGGTGAGAAGCACATGGCATCTCCAATCAATCCCTAAGCCGATTGTCGCGCCGTCAGACGGCAGCTGGTACTGGCGTTAGTCCTGACTTAGGACTGCGATCATCTTCTCGACGGCCGTCACCATGTATTCCAGTGGCATGGTGGGCAGGTCATCGAAGTCCTCGGCCTGTTCGGTCATAAGCGGAACATGCACGAAGCCGCTGACGACGCCAGACTCGGCGAACTCCTGCTGGATTCGGTAGAAGACGTGATTGCAGAGGAAGGTGCCGGCCGACATCGACACTTCGGCAGGAATCACCAGTGAATTGATCTCGTAGACAAGCTGCTCAATCGGCAGTGTGCTCTCAAGAGACGCAGGACCCTGGGCATCAATCGGCTGTTGAGCGCGCAGTACGCCAGCGTTGTCTGCGATGCGAGCATCGTCGAGATTGACCGCAATCCTCTCAAACGAGATTGTTCGGCGGCCTTCAGCTTGGCCCAAGCAGATCACTGCATTCGGCTTCGATTCCGCAATGGCAGCAGAGAGAGCGGGCCAAGCATTTTCGTATTCGACAGGCAGGACTGCAGTGGACAGCTCCACGCCGTCGTAGGTTCGCTGAGCGATGGTTCGAACGATTTCTTGGGAAGGATTAAGGCGTCCCCCATTGAAAGGTTCGAAGCCAGTAACAAGAAGTCGAAAACTCATGCGGTGATGATATGAGCGCGCGGTGACAAACTCGATTGATAGATGTTCGGGCTTGGTCAATTGTCCGCATTTGCGACACACCCCATGAATATCGCTAGACGCTTGCCGATGGCCGCAGTTGCGTCAAAGATGGCTAAGTGCGTCATTTGCGGAGTTTTCGGACGAGCTTCATCACCTTGAGTTTGATCTTGAGTGCGCTCAGTGCTGCCCCTGTTGAGGCGGTTAGCTGTGCCAACCAGACTCAAGTAAGTTCAATCAGCAAGGTCGGCCGATTCAGCGATAGCCATTGCCGTGAGTTCTTTGTTGACGCAGTGCCGACCTCTGCGGCTCAATCCGCATCGCCGCAGCCAGCGTCAACCTCAGTCAGTTTGAACTCGAACGTCGTGCCCGCCGTTGATCCGGCAGATGCGTTCACTTTGCATTCTCGTAAAGGCGCGTCGATGGTCATCTATCTCGATGTCGATGGATTCACGTGGGGTCCTGGCACCTGGTGGGATACAGGGTTTGCGTCCGTCGCGCCTAACTTGGAAGGTCGCGTTTCCCGCGGCTTTGATAGAGACGGCGACCCAACGACTTTCAATACGAGTGAACGACGAGATGTCATCGACATCTGGTCAGGACTCGCAGAGGACTTCGCCGTCTTCGATGTCGATGTCACGACGCAAGTGCCGACTGGCGCGGACGCAGAGGTTTACAACAGCAATGGCGCATTGGCGCTGGTTCTGACGGACGAAGAACTTCAGAAGGCTTGCAACTGCGGCGGCATCGCTCATCTCGACGCTATTGGCAAGGCCGCACCCGAAATTCGGCCCGCCTTGAACTTTGCGCGATTCAGCCCAGATGTCACCACCGAGAACTACGACATCGAGGAGATCGCTGCCCACGAGCTCGGTCACAACTTCGGACTCGTGCATGACGGCACCTCGACCGAGGAGTACTACAACGGCATGGCCAACTGGTCGCCGATTATGGGCGCAGGTCGCGGCGCTGGCATCGTGACCTGGAGTGCAGGCGGGTACCCTGATTCGAAGACGCGAGCACCGCAGTATTCCGATGATGATTTCGTGACCATCGCACGGTTCGCACCTCTCATTTCTGACACAGTCGGGGACACAGTCGAGACAGCGACAGATTTGCCGACATCCGGAGCAAGTCTTCGCATCTCG
>JBDLPZ010000168.1:0-4209 GCA_039800825.1 Actinomycetota bacterium | reverse complement strand
ATGGCGGAGGGGAAGTGTGGCTGCATGACCTGCACTTCGGTTGGCAGGTTCAGCCAGTGGCTGGCTGGGAAGCTCGATTCACCCAAGCTCTTCTCGAGTGCCTCGATCATCGTGTTGAGACTGACGCGCTCTTGCAGTTGGTGATGTCCGCGCCGCTCAGCGGACGCGATGTCGCGGTTCTGCGTACGTATTCGAGCTACATCGCGCAGTGGCTGCCGTTCGGCGTCTCGACAGTGCACGCAGCGCTCATCGCAAACTCCAGTGTCGCTCAGGCGATCATGGAATTGTTCAATGCCCGCTTCGGTGGTGGTGATGAACCGCGGGCTGCGGCCGCCCAGGCAGAACTAGTCGGCCTGCTCGATTCAGTCGCGAGCCTTGAGCATGATCGGGTACTGCGCGCTCTGCTTGCAACCGTCAATGCCACAGTGCGTACCAACGCTTTCCGCAAAGACGAAGCAGGTCTGCCAGTGCAGACGATTTCGCTCAAGCTCGCGACCGCAGAGATTTCGATGCTCCCGTTGCCACATCCATACGCCGAAATCTGGCTCGATGGTCCCATCGTGCATGGCGTGCACTTGCGCTTCGGATCGGTTGCTCGCGGCGGACTTCGATGGAGCGATCGCCGCGACGATTTGCGTACCGAAATCATGGGCCTCGTTCGCGCTCAGGTCGTCAAGAATGCCGTGATCGTGCCGACCGGCGCCAAAGGTGGCTTCTTTGCCAAGCAGTTGCCTGATTCTTCACAGCGCGAAGCGTGGATGGCTGCTGGTATCGCCGCGTATCAGGTGTTCATCAATGCGCTGCTCGACGTCACCGACAACCTTGTTGATGGTCAAATCGAAAAGCCAACAGACGTGATTTGTCGCGATGGCGACGACCCGTATCTCGTCGTGGCAGCAGACAAGGGCACCGCGACCTTCTCAGATATCGCTAACGCAGTCGCAATCTCGCGCGGATTCTGGCTTCAGGATGCTTTCGCCAGCGGTGGCTCGGTCGGATACGACCACAAGGCCATGGGCATCACCGCCCGCGGCGCTTGGGAGTCAGTCGTGCATCACGGCCGACTCTTGGGCATTGACGTGCAGTCAGATCCGGCGACCATCGTCGGCATCGGCGACATGAGTGGTGACGTGTTCGGAAACGGTCTGCTGCGCAGTAAGTCTGTGCGACTGATCGCTGCCTTTGATCATCGCCATATCTTCATCGACCCACAGCCTCGTGTGGCCGAAGCCTTCGCGGAACGGCAGCGCCTGTTCGACTTGCCTCGTTCGGCTTGGTCGGACTTCAACTCTGAGCTCATCAGCAACGGCGGAGGAATATACGCTCGAACTGACAAGCGAATCGAGCTGTCACCTCAAGCAAAGGCTGCACTTGCAATCGATTCAGATATTGAATTCCTCACGCCAGCTGAGCTGATTACGTGGATTCTTAAAGCGCCGGTCGACATTCTCTGGAACGGCGGCATCGGTACGTATGTGAAGTCTGCGGGTGAGTCACATGCTGACGTTGGTGACCGCGCTAACGACCCAATCCGCATCAACGGCAATGAACTTCGCTGCAAGATTGTGGGCGAGGGTGGAAATCTTGGCTTCACTCAGCGCGGCCGAATCGAGGCATCGCTCGCTGGCGTCCGGATGAATACTGACGCCATCGACAACTCTGCTGGTGTCGATACGTCCGATCACGAGGTCAACCTCAAGATCTTGCTGTCGCAACGCGTGACACTGGGATATGAGGAGCGAAACGAGCTTTTGCGCTCAATGACGGATGACGTCGCACACCTGGTACTCGAGGACAACATCCTTCAAAACGAGGTGCTGTCGTTTGCTCATGCCCAGGCGCACTCGATGATCACCGTTCACTCGCGTCTGATTGAGACGTGGAACGAGCAGGGAATCCTGCACCGACATCTTGAGGCGCTACCGACTCCGCAGGAGCTGGAGATTCGCGCTGCGGCTGGTCTTGGTCTCACCCGACCTGAGCTGAGTGTCTTGCTGGCTCACGCCAAGATCTTGTTGACGCACGAACTTCTCGCTGGATCGGCAATTGATGGAGACTGGGCGCTGCCATGGTTGATGTCCTACTTCCCATCGGCATTGCACGCCGATTGGCGCGAGGAAATCGCTCAGCACCCTTTGCGCCGCGAGATCATCGCGACGGTGCTCGCCAATCGAATTGTGAATCTTTCTGGTATCACTGCTGTCTATCGACTGACCGAGGAGAGCGGCCTCGACGCCGAGTCGGCTGCGCTCGCATTGCTTTCAGCAATGGAAATCTCCGGCCTCGATACTCTGAAGTCGCAGCTGTCTGCCGACTCCGTCACCTGGCCTGCGCGTATTGCGGTGAGTCTCGAAGCGCGTCGTTATGTCGACCGCATCGCTCGCTGGTTGCTGGCGCATCGTGCGAACGCTGAACAGCTGGTTTCTGATCTCGATCGGTTGCGAGAGGTTGCGCATGCCGTACGTCGCCTTATCGCGACTCACCTCAAGGGTGGAGAGCTGCAGCGATGGCAGCAGTCGGCTACATCGTTCGAGAGTCTAGGTATGCCGCGGGACCTCGCAGCGACGTTCGCAGGTTTGCTCGATGAGTATGCGGCGCTCGATCTCGCTGATCGGCCAGCGTCCGAGGCAGTGCCGACCGAGATCTGGTCGCAGGTGTACTTCGAGATCTCAGAAATTGTCGGTGGCGACGCGATCCTCAACGCAATCAGTGCGTTGCCGCGCCAAGATCGCTGGCAAACGATGGCTCGTGCGGCGATGCGTGCAGATATGTATGCAGTGCTGGCGACGTTGGCATCGGCCGTTCTCGAAATGTCGGAAGCTGACCGAGTCGGACAGTGGCAAGCGACTCACGCTGTCGGTATCGGCCGTGTGCGTGCAGTCGTGACCGAGATTTCGTCAGCGCCAGTCTCCGATCTGGCAGCGATCTCCGTTGCTTTGCGCATGCTTCGCGAATTGGTTGCGCAGAGTTCTTAAGCGTTGTTCTAAGGCGTTCGTCAAACCCAGATGAACTAGTCGCTCGTGACTCAACGAAGTTTTTCGTGAGTTTTGTTTGCGCTGCGTCGATGCTGTCCGCTTGTTGATATTTCGGCTTTGCCGCTGGCTCGCGCTTTCGTACCTTTCGCGCCTCAATCCAAAGGGGTGTGCGTGCAATCCATTGCTGATCTTGATGCGCTGTTAGCTGATGATTCGATTGAAGAAATCTGGATCAATAGCCCGGAGCGAGTCTTTATCGCGCGAGACGGTCGTCCCAGCGCTCTGGAGAGTGCTCTTCAACCGGACGCAATCTCGTTGTGGATTGAGCGACTCCTGATGTTCTCGCAGCGGCGCCTGGACCTGTCACATCCCTTCGTGGATGCAACATTGCGCGATGGCAGCCGATTGCATGTGACTATTCCCGATGTCACGCAGCAACATTGGGCAATCAACATCCGAAAATTCATGAGGCGGCTCAATACGCTCGATGACCTAGTGGCGAGGCGAGTTCTCGATCGGCCGACCGCCGTCTTGCTCGAGGCAGCAGCCATCAACGGCTACAACATCATCGTTGCCGGCGGGACTGGTGCGGGCAAGACCACGATGCTCAACTGTCTGCTTGATGCGATACCCGACGACGAGCGAATCATCACGTGTGAGGAAGTATTCGAGCTCAGTGTGCGTCAACACGATCACGTTGCGATGCAAACTCGTGCAGCGACGCTTGAAGGAATCGGGCAAGTCACCGTTCGCGAGCTGGTGCGCCAGTCCCTTCGCATGCGCCCACAGCGGCTCGTCGTGGGGGAGGTGCGCGAAGCTGAGTCTCTCGACTTGTTGCTCGCGCTCAACAGTGGGCAGCCGGGTATGGCGACGATTCACGCCAATTCTGCACGAGAAGCAATCTTGAAGCTGTGCACTTTGCCTTTGTTGGCTGGCGAAAACGTGAGGTCGGACTTTGTCGTGCCGACCGTGGCCGCATCGATTGACTTGATTGTTCACGTCAGTCGCGATCACAACGGCGTGCGACGACTCCAAGAAGTCGTTGCTCTCACAGGGCGACTCGCGGACGGTCAGCCTGAATACACGACGCTCATCAAGTTCGACGGAAAACGGTGGGCGGTGCACTCTGACGTTCTGCCGAAGCAGGATGTTCGTGGGCGGCGCATCGACGCCGTCGCGCTCTGGCGGGCGGTCGTGTAATGGGCGGCCTTATCGGTCTGTTGTTCGGTTGCGG
>JBDLPZ010000167.1:0-3063 GCA_039800825.1 Actinomycetota bacterium | reverse complement strand
CCGAGTCCGGCGTCAGCGAGCACAGCACTGAACTCGTCGAGGGTGTTGAGCACTTCAATCTCTTGTGCCTCATCGGTCCAGTAAATGGTGCTGCGGTACTGAGTGCCGATGTCGTTGCCCTGGCGATTGCCCTGCGTCGGGTCGTGGTTTTCCCAGAAGGTCGCCAGGATGTCGCGCGTCGAGATGATCGACTCGTCGTAATCGACCTTGACGACTTCGGCATGACCTGTCAGGCCCGTGCAAACTTCTTGGTAGCTCGGTCGGATTGCGCTGCCGCCCTGGTAGCCGACGGCAGTATCTGTCACTCCAGCGAGCTGCCAGAACTGCTTCTCAGCACCCCAGAAGCAGCCCATCCCGACATACAGTGTTTTGAGTCTGCTCATGTAGCCACCTTCGTCTCTGGCATGCGTACAACCAACAGCACAACGCTAGCCATCAATGCCGCAGCCAGCATCAGGGGCAAACTGAAACCGCCACTGACATCGAGCAGGTAGCCAGCAACCAGCGGTCCGAAAATTCCGCCGAAGTCCGAGGCCATTGAGTAGGTGGCCAGCGCAGGTCCGCGAGGTTTGCCGCGAGTCACATCACCGACGACGGCGGTCGGTGCGGCTGAGAGCAAGGCGCCGCTGGCGCCGAGCAAGAGCATCGCGATGAAGTACATGTGAACAGCTTGGAATACAGCGAGTGTGATGAGTGTTGCGATGGTGACGACTCCGCCGAGCAAGAGCACGAAGCGTCGACCCTTGTCGTCAGTCCAGCGTCCGGCGCGTGGCAGCAGGACGGCCTGACCGAGAGATGAGATCAAGAAGCCAGTCGATGCAAGGCTTGCGTTCTGATGCAGGGCCTCAACAACGAACAGCGGCGCGATGGCGTTGATGAGTCCGAATCGAACGAAGCCGGTCGAGAAGTTGACTGCGACGGCCGCGCGATAGGCGGGCTGAGCTGCGGCTTCGCTGAGTGTGACTGTCGAGCCATCGTTGTCGGGATCGCTTGCGGCAGCATCTTCAATGATGTGTGCGTGTTTGAGGCTGCGCCACGACACGACGGCCGCCATCAGCAGGGTGCACGCGTACACGAAGAACGGCGCGCGTAGCGACCAGACCGCGAAGACGCCACCGACTGCTGGACCTGCCAGCGCGCCTGTCAGGAAACCGCCAGACCATGCAGAGGAAGCCCGGCCACGCTTCGATGCTTCAACCACGCGCAACAAGAAGGCCATCGACGCGACCGTGAACATTGTGCTGCCGAGGCCGCCGATGGCGCGGAGCACCAGTAGCTGAATGAAGTTCTGAGACGTGCCAGCGAGCGCAGAGCTGATGCTGACAATCAGCAATCCGCTTGTGAGGACGTTGCGCTCACCGAACTTGCTGAGCATCCACGACGCGGGAGTCGCAGAAAGCAGTCGCATGCCAGCGAACGCGGAAATAACCGAACTCGCTGCCAGCGCACTGACACCGAACTCGCGAGCGAAGGTCGGAATGACGGGAGCAACAATGCCGAAGCCGAGTGCGACGAAGAACGCGATAGCGCTGATGCCCGTGACCTCGACAGGCAATTCGCGCAGCAGCGGAACGCGCTGCTGAACAAATTGCAGAGGTCGTGAGTTCATTTAGTGTGACTGCACGTCGACGAGAACCACAGTGATTTCGCGACCGTTAGGAAGTTTGTAGCTGACCTCGTCGCCGATGCGGTGACCGATGAGTGCAGCGCCGAGTGGAGAGGTAGGGGACAGCACTTCGTGCTCGCTGCTACCGCGTTCTTCAGAGCTGCCGATGTAGTAGGACTCTTGTTCGTCTGTTGCGAACTCGACAGTGACCACGCGACCGATATGCGCTTCGCCGTCTGGAACCTCAGGAGTGCCGACGCGAGCATGCTCGAGCAAGTGGGCGAGGTGAGTGATGCGAGCTTCGTTCTTGCCTTGCTCCTCGCGAGCTGCGTGGTAGCCGCCGTTCTCCTTAAGGTCGCCTTCTTCGCGAGCCAGCGCGATGCGCTTGGTGATTTCGTCGCGAATCGGGCCTTGGCGCTCTTCGAGTTCTTCAGTCAGACGATTGTGAGCGGCAGGGGTTAGCCACGTGATGTGATCAGTCATGAGAACTCCTCGAGAGGTCGTGCGAGGTTGAGCGGGCTACGGTAGCAAGTGGGCTACGAGAGCGGGTCGAGCCAGTCAGGCAGAGGCTGCCACGGCGCTGCCAGGTCACCAGATTGGGCTGGCGGGAGTAGGCCCGGCCGGAAGTGCGAACCAGGGATGTTGCTGTCAGTGGCTTCGACTGGCTCACAGACTGGCGTCGGCACTGCATAGATCTGACCGCGCGTGGCGATGACAGTTCGGAATTGCGGGGTCTCGGCGGTGTCCATGACGCGGACGACTGCGTAGCCCACGTCGAATCGGTCTGAATCTTGCACTCGGAGCACGCACGTCACGGAGGCGTTGTCGGCTCGATTAACCGACCAGCTGACGCCGACCGCGTTGTCGCCGGTCTTGGCCCACACCATCAGAGTGACTTCACCGCCAGAGGCGATGTTGCCGCCGATGCTGCTGAGAAGGTAGCCGGCCAGCGCGAGAGCTACTGCGGCGCTGGCGCCGATGAGCTTCCAGGGACGAGGGCGAATGCCGTATCGCTCATGAAGGTGCGGCGGAATCTTGTTGCGAGCGACTCCCAATTGGCACCTCCTCTGGCATCAGCTTGGCTCAATGTTGGGAGACTAGTGGCATGGCGCAAGAGCTGAGACTGATGGCGGTGCACGCACACCCCGATGACGAATCGAGCAAGGGTGCGGCATCTGTCGCCCGTTACCGAGCCGAGGGCGTGGACGTATTGGTGGTGACCTGCACTGGCGGCGAGGCTGGCAGCGTTCTCAATGAGAACTACAGCGGACCCGTCGAAGACATGGCGGCTGTCCGCCGTCTCGAGATGGCCGACGCCGCATCGATCCTCGACATTCAGCATCGTTGGCTGGGATTCGTTGACTCTGGCATGGACGAACCGCTGCCCGAGGGCAGCTTCGCGGTGCTGCCGTTGGCCGAGGCTGCCGCGCCTCTCATCGACGTGATGCGCGAGTACC
>JBDLPZ010000166.1:0-2811 GCA_039800825.1 Actinomycetota bacterium | reverse complement strand
GCGATTTCGAGTTCTTCGATTGGGACGACTTCGTTGACGAGGCCCCAGTCGTATGCCTGCGCTGCGCCGTACTGGCGGCAGAGGTACCAGACCTCGCGCGAGCGCTTTTGACCGATGTGGCGGGCGAGCAGGCCAGAGCCATAACCGCCGTCGAATGAACCAACCTTTGGGCCAGTCTGACCGAAGCGGGCGTTGTCTGCTGCGATGGAGAGGTCACACACGACGTGGAGAACGTGGCCGCCGCCGATGCTGTAGCCCGCGATCATCGCGATGACTGGCTTTGGCAAACGTCGGATTGCGATCTGCAAGTCGAGAACGTTGAGGCGGCCGATGCCCTTCTGTGCGATGTGGTCATCGCCGATGTAGCCGTCGTCGCCGCGGATGATCTGGTCGCCACCACTGCAGAAAGCCCAGTCACCCTGGCCAGTCAGGATGATGACGCCGATTTCAGAGTCGTCGCGAGCCATGTCGAAGGCGACGAGAAGTTCTTGAATCGTCTGAGGGCGGAATGCGTTGCGCTTGGCGGGGCGGTTGATCGTGATCTTCGCGATGCCAGCGTCGTCGCCGGTCGAGACTTCGTACTTGATGTCGGAGAAGTCGCCCTGTGACTCCCAGCCGCAGGCCGGGATGGCCGATGAGTGGCTTGGGTCGGTGAATGCTGGGCTGCTCTCCGGCACGACCGGCGTCAACACGTAGCGATTGCGAGTATCCACGAAAAGGACCTTTCTTCTCAAGGCTTAGGCTAGCCGTGATGAGCAAACACTTCAGAACCGTGCAGGTGCAGCCTGGCCCAGAGGGCGCATTCGCTGCGCTCGAAGCCGTGCACGAGCTGTTCGAGGACGAAGTGTCAGTCGCGCTGGTGCCCGCTGGATCGGCGGCGTCACTCGCCGCGGTGGATGAGTCCGCGCCACTCCACACGGACGAGCCGACCTTGATTGTGTGCACGTCAGGCAGCACGGGCCAACCTCGCGGTGTCGAGCTCACGGTGACCGCACTCGGGGAGGCAGCGGCGCTTTCGGCGATGACTCTCGGTAGCCAGTCGGTTTGGCTCGCAGCTCTGCCAGTGACGAGTATCGGTGGGCTTAATCCCCTGCTCCGCAGCGCTCTCGCGGGGACAGCGCCTGTCATTTGGGATGGCATCGGCGGCGCGTATTCGTTCGAGGCCGAAGAGTTCATCGCGTTCATGAACGCGACACTCGTGTCTGCTCGTAAGCAAAAGCTGACGTCTGCCATCTCGCTTGTGCCCACTCAGCTACATCGTCTGGCGGGAAATGCGGATGCGCTGGCGACTCTCGCGTTGATTGATCATGTCCTAGTGGGCGGTGGTGCAGTTCCTGCTGCCTTGGCTGAACAGGTGACAGCAGCCGGCGTTCGGCTCGTGCGCACATATGGGTCCACCGAAACCGCCGGTGGCGTCGTATATAACGCGACGGCTTTCGAAGGAGTGAGTTTTGAGTTCGATGCGGATCAGCGCGTGACAGTGCAGTCGCCGACCCTCGCGCACTGCTACCGCGATGGCGAACCGATTGCTGCGACTGGTTGGCGTAGCAGTGATCGTGGCGAGCTCGTCGAGGGTCGCCTGTCGATTCTCGGTCGCGTCGATGACATCATCAAAGTTGCTGGCCATAACGTCGACCTCAAGCGAGTGGCGGCCATTGCTGAGTCTGTCAGTGGCCTCGATTCGTGTGCGGTGACGTCTGCTGAGGACGCGGTCTACGGACGCGTGCCGGTGATCGCGGTCGTCGGTGGCATCGCTGCAGACGTAGAGGCCGCAGTGCGCGCTGGATTAGAGGGTTTGAGCATTCCATTGCGCGTGCATGAGCTCGCAGCGTTGCCGATGCTGACCAACGGCAAGCCAGACCTCATCGCCATCGCTGCACTCTGAGAGACTTCGCGCCATGACTTCACTGCAGGACTGGTACCAGGGCGCGCGCCCACGCACACTGCCCGCCGCGATTGCGCCGGTGTTGCTCGGTACGGCTCTTGCTCAGTGGCACGGCAGTTCTATTGCTCTCAATGCAGTGCTCGCAATGGTCGTGGCGCTCGCGCTGCAGATTGGCGTCAATTACTCAAACGATTACAGCGACGGCATTCGCGGCACGGACGAAGAGCGCGTCGGACCAGTTCGTCTGGTCGGCCAAAAGCTCGCTACCCCGTCGGCGGTGAAGCGGGCGGCGTTCTTGTGGTTCGGCATTGCAGCTGTTGCGGGATTGATTCTCACCCTCGTCACCGCACAGTGGATCTTTATTCCGATCGGACTCGGTGCAATCGCATCGGCCTGGTTCTACACCGGCGGTAAGAATCCTTACGGCTACATCGGCCTCGGTGAGATTTTTGTCTTTGTGTGGTTCGGCTTGGCTGCGGTACTCGGCACGGTGTTTTGTCAGACTGCGTCGATTGCGCTGGCCGACGTGATTCTCGCTGTAGGTGCAGGCGCGTTCGCATGCGCACTGCTCGTCGTCAACAACTTGCGCGATATTCCGAGCGACACGGTCGCGAACAAGCGGACGCTTGCAGTACGACTCGGTGAATCAAAGACGCGACTGCTCTACGTCGCGCTGGTGTTCTCAGGTTTTGGTTCAAGCGTGGTCGTCGCAGCCAGTTCGGTGTTGGTGGATGCGAACGCTTTTCCGTTGTGGGCTGGTGCGGGTGCGGTGGCTTCGCTCGTCGCTCATGTTCCTGGCCGGGCTGTGCTCGCAGGTGCTCGCGGTCGAGACTTAATCGCCGTGCTCGTCGGTACTGGCCGTGCGCAATTGGTGTGGGCAGTCGTGACTTCAGCCGGCATCCTCGCCAGCTAACGTTGCGGTACGT
>JBDLPZ010000165.1:0-7199 GCA_039800825.1 Actinomycetota bacterium | reverse complement strand
GCTGCTGAGGTAATGTGCAAAGAAGCTATCGACGCGGTCATCGACCTCGAGAAGATGGGCCTTCCTTTCAACCGCACGCCCGAAGGCCGCATCGACCAGCGCCGTTTCGGTGGCCACACCCGCAACCACGGTGAAGCCGCTGTCCGTCGCGCCTGCTACGCAGCCGACCGGACTGGTCACATGATTCTTCAGACGCTGTACCAGAACTGCATCAAGAAGGGCGTCGAGTTCTACAACGAGTTCTACGTCCTCGACTTGCTGCTCGACGAGACAGGCGATGCACCTCGCGCCGCTGGCGTCGTCGCCGTCGAACTCTCGACCGGCAAGATTCACGTCTTCCACGCCAAGTCAGTCGTCTTCGCGACCGGCGGCTTCGGCAAGGTCTTTAAGACCACTTCGAACGCTCACACTCTCACCGGTGACGGCATGGGCGTCGTGTACCGCAAGGGTCTGCCGCTGGAAGACATGGAGTTCTACCAGTTCCATCCAACCGGCCTCGCTGGCCTCGGCGTTCTTCTCACCGAAGGTGCCCGCGGCGAAGGCGGCATTCTCCGCAACGAATCGGGCGAGCGCTTCATGGAGCGTTACGCGCCGACCATCAAGGACCTTGCACCTCGCGACATGGTCGCGCGCGCGATGGTGCAGGAAGTGCGCGAAGGTCGCGGCGCTGGCCCAAACAAGGACTACGTCTACCTCGACCTCACTCACCTTCCTAAGGAGCAGATCGAAGAGAAGCTCCCAGACATCACTGAGTTCGCTCGCACCTACCTCGGCGTCGATCCAGTCACGGAGCTCGTGCCAGTGTTCCCGACTGCTCACTACGCAATGGGTGGCATCCCAACCAACATCAACGCCGAAGTGTTGCGAAACAACAACGACGTCGTCCCAGGCCTCTACGCCGCCGGCGAGTGCGCATGCGTTTCGGTCCACGGCGCCAACCGTCTCGGCACCAACTCGCTCCTCGACATCAACGTGTTCGGCAAGCGCTCTGGTGTGGCATCAGCCGAATTCGCCAAGACTGCTGAATGGCCGAACCTTCCAGACAACGCTGAGAACTACGTCTCGGGACTTCTCGAAGGTCTGCGCGGCAGCGACGGCAGCGAGCGCGTTCACATCCTCCGCAAGGAAATGCAGGAGACGATGGACATGAACGCTCAGGTGTACCGCACTGAAGAAACTCTCACCCAGGCGCTGAATGATGTTTGCTCACTCAAAGAGCGCTACAAGAACATCGGCATCATGGACCGCGGTCAGCGTTACAACACCGACTTGCTCGAAGCTGTCGAACTCGGCTTCTTGCTCGATCTCGCTGAGGTCCTGGTTGTCAGCGCGCTCAATCGCAAGGAATCACGTGGCGGTCACGCTCGCGAGGATTACCAGAGCCGCGATGACGCAAACTTCATGGTTCACACCATGGCCTACAAAGAAGACAACGATGTTCGCCTGGACTACAAACCAGTCGTCATCACCCGTTACCAGCCAATGGAGCGTAAGTACTGATGAGCCAGCCAACTCCAGCCCCGGCACACAAGACGACGGACGTCACTTTCCGGATTCGTCGATTCAATCCTGAGATTGATTCCGAGCCACATTGGGAAGACTACGTAGTTCCTTGCTACCCCACCGACCGCATTCTCGATGCGCTTGCACAGATCAAGGGCGACAAGGACGGCACGCTCACGTACCGCCGCTCATGCGGTCACGGCATCTGCGGTTCTGACGCCATGCGCATCAACGGCAAGAATCGCCTCGCCTGCAAGACGCTCGTCAAGGACCTCGATGTCACCAAGCCTGTGACCGTCGAAGCCATCAAGGGTCTGCCACTGGAAAAGGACCTTGTCGTCGACATGGAACCGTTCTTCAAGGCTTACCGCGAAGTCATGCCGTTCCTCGTTGCTGACGGTCACGAGCCAACCAAGGAACGCCTGCAGTCCGCTGAAGACCGCGCCAAGTTCGATGACACCACCAAGTGCATCCTCTGCGCCGCCTGCACCACGTCTTGCCCAGTTTTCTGGACCGACGGAAGCTACTTCGGTCCGGCCGCAATCGTCAACGCTCACCGCTTCATCTTCGACAGCCGCGACTCTGCTGCTTCGAAGCGCCTTGAGATCCTCAACGACAAAGAAGGCGTGTGGCGCTGCCGCACCACCTTCAACTGCAGTGAGGCCTGCCCGCGCGGCATCCAGGTGACGCAGGCAATTCATGACGTCAAGCGCGCCATGATCTTCCAGCGCTAATTGCGGTACGTCCCCACTCACTAAGTGGTACGTCCCCACGCACTAAGTGGTACGTCCCCACGCACTTTTGGCTACGCTGACCGTATTGTTTTGAAATGACAGGGGAAAACCATGGGTTTCGTTTTTCGCAAGCGCGTCGGCGGACGCAATGCTTGGCTTAATCTTTCAAAGACCGGCGCATCTGGCTCCGTAAGACTCGGCCCATTCACTTTCAACTCCCGCGGCCGAGGCAGCATGAGAATCCTGCCCGGGCTCTCATACCGCTTCGGCGGACGCAAGAAGCGTTAGCCCGCAGGGACGTAGTCGCAGGCAGATCCGTCGACCTTGCCGTCGACTGCTCGGAAGCACGAATCCGCGAGGATGTTGTCGAGATAAGCGTGTGAATCCTGCCGGTCAACCCACGCGACGCGCCACGCCCCATCGACCTGATGGAAGCCGACAATCACCTTTGCCTGCGTCCACACCTCATCGCCTGACCAGCTTCCTGCCTTGATCGCAGGATCATGAATTGAAACGCGCATCTTCAGCACAGGCGTGTTCCACGCAGGCACCCAACCGACGCTGTCCAGATACACCTTGACCGGCTCGCGATCGCCAGACTTGATGGCAGCTGTGATTTCGGCAAAGTTCGCAACTACGGCCTTCGAGTGTTCAGCCCAGTCTGCAGCTTGGCTCGAAGTAGCAAATGGCGCAGTCGGCGTACCAAGATTGATTGCGTCGTACTCGACCTGAAACTCCGCGACAGCGGCAGCTTCAAGCTCTGCCTTAGAAACACCAGCGACCAACAGCGGACTAATTGCTGGCTTCACCGCGATGTCAGCGATGAGGTAGACAACGAACATCGAAACTGCGACCAGCGCCCAGCGCCCCCACCGCATACCCGCGGCGGCACCTTCGCTTGCCGGAGTTGATTCTTCTACATCGACAACAGTCATTTAATTCCCCTCTTAAGAATTGTTTTGGCATTGATCATGTCCGCGTGCGCCTATTCTCGATCTGACTCAACGAATCCAGGACAGGCTGACCAGTCGGCGCCCCGAGGGCCCCATTGCAGGCAGCTGTCCGCGGTCAAACCCGGGCCCTCGCCATTGAAACTGGATCGCGCATTCACCGCCGAGACCACCCACTGCCCATCAATTCTGGTGAATTCCACCAGTTCCCTGATCCGCCATGGATTCACCTGTTCACCATCGCTGAACGCGAGGACATCGAGCTTTAGGGTCGGAGTGAACCAGTTGAAAACCCAGCCGCTGTTTTCGATTCGCACCTCAATCGGAGACTGTTCACCAGCAAGAATCGCGTCAGTTGTTTCTTCATACGCACTTATCAAGAGCTTTGAATGGCGCGCCCAAGCTTCTGCCTGCGTAGATTCGGCGAAAGGCGAAGTGGGTCGGCCGGTGTTGATCGCGTCGTATTCCATCTGGAACTCCGATTGAGCGATCGTTAGCAGCTCCGCCTTATCGATTGACCATTTGATTGGATTCAACGCTGCCAGCACGGTGTAGCCAATCAAAATGGCAACGAATAGCGATACCGCGACCAGCAAGCTGCGACCCCACCGCGTCCCCGCGGTGGCACCTTCGCTGTCAGGTGTTGATTCTTCTACGTCGACGACAGTCATTGAGTTCTCCCCGTAAGTAAGTGAGCGAGTGCTTCACTATGTAATGTCCTGAGACGTCCGAAATGTTACATCTCATAGACAAAAAAAACTAGCGCTCAGGAACCGCTGAGGCGGTAATCCCTAATTGGGTGCCAGACGCCGTCGAGTTCCTGCTGATACAGCGTGATGCAATCGGCCACAAAGATTGCCGAGTAGTTGGCATACTCTTCAAACGCGCGATCAAGCACGTCCTCAGGCATGTTGTGCACGAGCGTCACGTGTGGGTGATACGGGAAGCGGCGACGGCGCAGCAGCGGACCGCGGCGAACTGCCTTCTCTAGCTTTTCGCAGCCGGCGATACCGTCGACGACAGATAGAAAGACCACTGGCGACACTGGACGGAACGTCGCCGTACCTCGCAACTGAATGCGAATCGGCATCGATTTAGCAGCCACCGCATGTAGATGGGCATCAATCGAGTTAAGCATTTGCATCGGAACTTCGGCCGGCGCGATGAGCGTCACGTGCGTCGGGATTGCGTTGGCCTGCGGGTCGCCGAAAGACTCACGCGCAGTTCGAATCTGCGTCGCCCACGGCTCCGGCACGCCGATAGCGATGCCGATCGTCGTCATGCCATCAGCACGCGCTGCCACGACCCGCGGAATCGCGGTCATCGTGGCGTCAGGTGCGCCGTGCTCGTCGAGATTCATTAGCGTGGAATCAAGCCCATGCGCTCTTGCGCGTTCAAGGTGGTTGCAGATGCAACTTCAGTCGCGCGGTCAGCGCCGACCTTCATCAAGCGGTGAAGTTCTGCTTTGTCATTTAGCAGTTCGTTGACCTTGGTCTGGAATGGCTCTGCGAAGGCGACGACAGCTTCAGCGACGTTCTTCTTCAACGCGCCGTACATCTGGCCTTCGTAGCCCGCGACGAGATCCGCGACAGACCTGCCGGTGAACGCACTTTCCATGGTGAGCAGATTCGAAACACCGGGCTTGTTTTCAGGATCAAACGCGATGACGGTCTCAGAGTCCGTGACAGCTGACTTGATCTTCTTCTCAATGGTCTTGAGAGGCTCGAGCAAGAACACGCAACCTGTCGGCAGCGACTTCGACATCTTTGCAGTCGGCTCTTGAAGATCGACGATCTTCGCGGTGTCCTTGACGATGTGTGGCTTCGGGACGGTGAACGTCTGGCCGTAGCGGGTGTTGAAGCGGCCCGCGAGATCGCGAGTGAGTTCGAGGTGCTGACGCTGATCCTCGCCGACCGGCACTTCGTCTGCCTGGTACAGCAAGATGTCTGCGGCCTGAAGGATCGGGTAGGTGAAGAGGCCGACCGATGCTGCCTCTTGCTTGGCCGACTTGTCCTTGAACTGCGTCATGCGGCTGGCCTCGCCGAAGCCCGTGATGCACGAAAGCATCCACATGAGCTCAGAGTGCTCGCGGACATGGCTCTGGACGAACAGCGTCGATTTGAGTGGATCGATGCCGATTGCGATGAGCTGAGCGAACGAACCGAGTGTGCGCTCGCGAACCTCAGCTGGCTCGGGCGCTACGGTCAGAGCGTGAAGGTCGACGACGGTGTAGAACGCGTCGTGCGTCTCCTGCATGAGGACCCACTGACGCAGCGCACCCAGGTAGTTTCCGACATGGAATGACCCAGCGGTTGGCTGGATCCCTGAAAGCACACGTGGTTTGGTCATGTGCGTATTGTGGCAGCGGCCTACTCGGCAGCGGTTTCTGGCTCCTCGGGGAGGCGCTCGACGCGGACTCGGGTGGCTCGGCGGTTCTCAACCTCAAGCACTGTGAGCCTGAAGCCCTCCACGTCGACCGTCTGGTCCTCCTCGGGCAGCAGGCCCGTCTGGGCCATGATGAAGCCCGAAATCGTCTCGTACGGGCCCTCGGGGAGCTCTAGACCTAACTGCTCAGCCACGTCTTCGAGGTTGGTCGTGCCATCGAGCACGCTCTCCCCCGCCTCGCTGGTGGTCTCTTCCTCGTCGTACTCGTCGCGGATGTCGCCGATGAGCTCCTCGACGAGGTCCTCGAGAGTCACGATGCCAGCGGTGCCGCCGTACTCGTCTTCGACGAGGGCAAAGTGGACGCTCTTGGCACGCATATCCGACAGGGTCGGGATTACGCCCTTGGTGCCTGGGTAGCGAGGCATGTCGCGCACCAAGTCGCTGAGGCGGATCGAACGCTCGGCGAGAGCCGGCGTGATGATGTCGCGGATGTGGATGAAGCCGAGCACGTCGTCAGGCGATTCGCCGATCACGGGATAGCGAGAGTGCGGAAGCTCAGCCACAATCTTGATGGCTTTAAAGACAGGCAAATCGCCGTCGAGGAAGTCGACCTCGGTACGAGGTTGCATGACTTCGCGGAGTTCGCGGTCCTGCGCTTCGAAGACTTCGTCAATAAGTTCGCGCTCGTCATCGGTGAGCTCTTCGTGGCCTGCGACGATTCCGCGAAGTTCGTCACCCGAGATGGTTTCTTTGCCAGCATCTGGATCGCTACCGAGGATGCGCAGCACAATATTGGTAGAAGCGGTGAGGAGCCAGATAAATGGCTTCGTGACTTTTGCAATGAACTCAACCGGAATTGCGAAGAAAAGCGCGAGTGACTCGCTCCGCTGAATGCCCAGTCGCTTGGGCACGAGCTCACCGAGCACCAGCGATACGTAAGCCGTCAACAACGTCACACCAATGAACGCAATCGTGCCAGCACCATCGCCACCGATGCCGGATTCTTTGATGATTGGCTCGAGTAGTGGCGCAATCTCGGCGGCACCAAGACCGGCAGAGATAAACGACGTGAACGTGATGCCGACCTGTGCGGCCGCGAGGAAGCGCGTCGGATTGCTCATGAGCTGGGCGAGAGCTTTGCCGCGCTTGCCGCGATGTGCCAGGTGTTGCACTTGGCTGTCGCGCAGAGAAACGAGCGCAATCTCAGCGGCGACAAAAAGCCCTGAGATAGAAATGAACACAAGGACGAGTGCGACCCGACCCCAAATATCCGACACTGCGTCTCCTGTCAGCGACTGCTAGTCAGTCACTTACTTAGCGCTGAATCTAACGGTAACGGGCGCGTGATCGCTCCATCTTTCGGCCCAGGTGGCAGCACGGGCGATCTGCATTTCGCCTGCCATCTCCGCCAATTCGGGATTGACCAAGTGATAGTCGATTCGCCAGCCGGTATCGGTGTCGAAAGCCTTGCCGCGCATCGACCACCACGTGTACGGGCCTTCGACGTCGCCGCTGAGCGCGCGGCCGAGGTCGACGACGCCGAGCTTGTCGAACCAGTGATCGAAGTAAGCGCGCTCTTCAGGCAAGAAGCCTGCGTTCTTGAGGTTGCCTTTCCAGTTCTTCAAAT